>CAZKQY010000392.1:0-5688 GCA_964555005.1 uncultured Syntrophotalea sp.
GGCGCGGGAGTAGTAGTTAGTCGTGCTGGTCGGTTCGCGCAGTACAAACAGACCTGAGCCTTCGATGGCCAGGTCGGTGTTCGACTCGGTGCTTTCAAAGGTGCCTTGGCTGAAGACGTTGTCAATGGTGGACAGGCCGGTACCGCGGCCAACCTGTGAGGCGCCGCCGGAACCGTTGATACTGGCGGAAAGCAAATCGGAGAAGACGGCCCGGCTGGATTTAAAGCCGATGGTGTTGGTATTGGCGATGTTGTTGCCGATGACCGCCATGGCGTTGCCGTTGGTGTTGAGGCCGCTGATGCCACTGTACAGTGAGCTTGAAATAGCCATGATTTATCCTCCTGAATGGGACCACGTCTGTCGGTCGGTGGTCCGCGAACCTCCTGCGAGAGGACCGGTTCGGTTAAGCGATAATTGCGCTGTCGATTTTGGTAAACACGTTGTCTTTGAGGTTGTTTTTGTCGACCACGGTGACCACCTGGTTGTTTTTAACACTGACGATCAATGCATTGTCGTTGAGCATCACCAGCGAATCCCGTCCCCCTTTGGCTCGGACCTGTCCGACGGCTTCATTGAGCCGGGCAAGCTCCCCTTGGGAGAGATCGATGTTGCGACTGGCCATGCGCTGCTGGGCGTGACGGGAAAAACTGATTTCGCTGCCGACCAGCTCTTTGCTGAACACCTCGTCAAAAGAAGCTCCGGACGGTTTGTTCTGTCGATCGATTTTTCCAACCGTCCTTGCGGAGGGCGGTACCATCGGTTGGGGGATCAGAGTGATTTTATCGCTCATAATCAGAGTTCCCTGATGCTTTTGACGGTGCTGAGGGAGTAACTGCCGCAGTTGGTAACCAGGGTGCTGCTCAAACCATCAAGATCGACCCCGGTGACCCGTCCCTTGATCAGCGGTTGGCTGCTGATACCGTCCTCATTGGGGTCGAGGGCCAGAACGGACATGGTGTAGTCGCCTTTGGCAATAGGCCGACCGTTGCTGTCGGTGCCGTCCCAGGTTACGAAGTGACTGCCGGCTGTCATGTCGGTTGGTTTAATGACCGCCAGGCTGTTGCCGCGGCTGTCCTGAACGTGAAGCTCGACCCGGTCGGCTTGGGCGTCTAGTTGGTAACCCAGGGTGACATCGTTGTCGCCCAGGTGAAAGGCTCCCGTGTCGACGGTAACTTCCCGGCCGATCAGTCCCAGAGCGGAGAGTTGCTGCTGGTTCTGAGAAGTACTGGCCAGGCCTTCGATGTTTTCATTGACCGACATCAGTTGTTCCAGAGAACTGTACTGGGCCAGTTGCGCAGTGAACTCGGTGGGGTCGGAGGGGTTCATGGGATCTTGGTTCTGCAGTTGAGCGACCAGCAAGGTCAGAAAATCTTCCTTGCCTAGGGTTGAACTGCCGGTGATGGCAGAGATCTGGCCGGTGCCGGAGCTGCCGCTTATGTCGGCGATAGTTGACATATGGCTAATTCTCCTCCTTGGTTAGATGCGCAGGCTGAGGCCTTCCGTCGAAACGGAACGCGCGGATGCGGTAGCAGGATGTACTGGATCGTTGCTGATACCAGTGGGGGCATTGAACTGCCGGCGGAACGAATCGGGTTGGCGATGGTTGGCAAAGGTTTCCTGACCGGAATGACGATTGGAATCGACTCCGACTTGAATGTCTTCGAGTTTTACTCCTTGCTGACTGAGAGCTTCGTGTAGTTTAGGCAGGTGTTTTTCCAGAATTTCCTGAACCTGTTGGTTCTGGGTCAACAACTGGGCTTTTAACTGATCTTTTTCGAAGGTGAGAGACAGTTTGACTTCACCCAATTCCTCAGGGTTCATCCTGATGACAATTCGACTCAGGTTGCCGGCGCGTTCGACAGAGATCCTATCCAGTACTTGATTGACGATCTGGTTTTCACTGAGAAATTCACCGGAAGCCAGGCGTATGCTGCCCGGTTCGGCAGAAGCTGCTTGTAGTTGTTGGCTTCCTTGCTGGGTTACCGCCGAACTGTTCAGACCCTTTTCCATAACGGCTTCAAACAGTGTCGTGTCAGCCGATCTGCTGCCATTGGCTGTTGCTTCGGCTTGCATGGCGGAGAAGCCGTTTTCCTTTTTAGCTGCAAAGGAGGGGAGGGAATCTTTACTTTGTGCTCCGGCAACGACTTGTGCGGATTTTTCTGTTTGGATTGCGATGGAAGCGGTTTCGCCACGGTTAAGGTTGGCAGCTTGACGACCGCGAGATTGTTCTCGAAGAGGTCTGACTTCTTGCAAAAGATTGCCCAGGCTGCTTTCCATCAGACCCGTTTGCTTGCCGGCTTCGCTGCTTGCCCTGCCGGTTTGTTCCGAGTTTTTAGCCGGTAATGTCTGACTGGCTATTGCTTCAGCGTTTGCCGGGGTCGACAGCTTCTGTTTTGGATCGGTGGTGTCTATCCTCTGTGCCCCTTCGGCAGGCAGCGTGCTGTCAACAACATTCATTTTTTCGCCGGGCAAAGATTCCGTTGCCGCCCCAGTGGTGGTCCCTTGGGTTGTTGTTGCGGTAGAAACTGCATTTTTCAGCGATGTTGTTGTGCCTGTTGGAACGGGTGCCGTATTTTTCGCGGGCACCTTTTGGCTTGCAACGTCAGGTGTTAGTTTTGTTACGGACGCGTCCGGCGTCAGTTTTGTTACGGACGCATCAGGTGTTAGTTTTGTTACAGAGGCTTCCTGGTTTGTCGGTTTGACTTCCGCCTTGGCATTTGCCGCCTTTACTTCGGAAAGCAATGGGGGCATGTCCGCAGGTTTTGTGTCCTCAGTAATCTTTGGGCGATTACTGACCATTAGAGCTGGTTCTGCTTTGTGCGCGGGGGCTGATTGAACTGGTAGGTCCGGCGCAGCACCCAATGCTAAAGCAACCGAAGGGGCGTCCTCGGCGTCAAGTTCCGTTGAGGATTCTTCGCCTTCAGCGGAAAGGAGCGGTTGAGAAACTTCTGTTGCCTCGCCGGCCGGTTGCGCTGACCCGTTTAGTTCTGTCCCTTCATCTCCCGTTGAATTTGCAGACCCTTTTTGTTGAGGGTTTTGGGCATTTTTGTTGGCTTTGCCCAGAACGTTCTGAAAAGAGGAGTTCTCTGTTTTGTTCACGTTGCCTTTGGCTGCGGCCGTCGGGTTGGTCTTTGGTTGAACCGGTGGAATATTCAGCATTTCCATGTTTTCACCTCCTTTCTTATGGGATAAAAACTCTGTTTAAGCCGGTTTCTGGTTGAGGTTAACGTTCATCCAGACTGGCGTAGGATTTACTTAAGGATGCTGCTATCTTCGCTTCCATATTGTTCAGAACTTTTCCGGCCTTTTTGCTATTCATGCTCTCGATAATGGTGATGGCCAGTTCCTTGTCGAGGCTGATCAGCAATTGGGCAGCTTTAGGCGGGTCCATCTTTTCGTAGATCTTGGCCAACTCTTGAGCTTTCTCGTCCTCTAACTGTCTTTTTTTCTGGAGCAGTTCGGTCAAAGCGATACGGGACTTTTCCATTTCAGCCAACTTCTTATCGACTTCTCTGCTCTGGGTCTTTAGCTCCATTTCTTTCATTTCGAGCATTTTTTCTTTCTGTTTCAGTCGGGCCACTTCTTTTTGAATGGAGGAGCGTATACGCCGCTCTTCCACCGTCGAAATCGGTCCTTGCGGGGGTAATAAGTCTGATGTTGCTTCTGCCTTGAGTTCCTGGACCGGAGGCAGAAGGATCAACGCCAGCAAAATCGTAATAAGGATGAATTTGTTCATAGTGAATGTTTTCCGAGTCTCAGGGCAATATCGTCAAGAGTGGCAAGTTCCCGCCGATTGTCCTGATATTTTTGCTCGGCCTCCTTTTTTTCTTTGAGGTTTTCCAACAGTTTTTTTTCCTGGGCCGCTTCGGCCAGCAATTGACGATTGCTTTTTACCTCTCGATGCAGGATTTCTCCTTGTTCGATCAAAGCCTGTAGGCTTTTGCGGTGACGATTGATGCTCAGACGAAAAAGTTGCAAGTCATGTACGGTGATCCCGATCTGTTGGCGGTGAGTGAGTTCCTGTTGAAGTTTATTCAGAGCTGTCCGTTGGCTGGCAAGCTGATGCTGCATGGCGGTTTCACGGCGCAGTGAATCCGCAAGTTTTTGTTGGGCCAGACTTTCCAGCCGCTGTCTGTGGTTGAGGACGTTCTGGAGTTTAAAATTATCGGCCATATAGAGGATCCCGTCGGCGCGAGGAAAAAAGAAACCGAATTGCTGTTGGCAGTCAGGTCGGTAGTTGATATGGCTCTTAAGCGATCAGGTTCGGGTAAAAACTTTGCTTCAGTTGAACAGTTCATTGATTTGCTGCAGGGTGGAGGGGAAATCAACGGCCTCCTTCATGCCTTGGCGAAGGAATCTTTTCACCGCATCGATTTTGGTTATCGAATAATCGATATCGGGATTGCTGCCGGCACTGTACGCGCCGATGTTGATCAGATCTTCAGCTTCCTGATAGGTGGCCAGCACCTCTCGGATCCGGCCGCTGAATTTATGGTGTTCTTCGGAGACGATATCGCGCATGACTCGACTGGCGCTGTTGAGAATGTCGATGCAGGGATAATGATTGGCCGCTGCCAGTTTACGGGACAAGACAATATGACCGTCAAGAATGGAGCGCACCGCATCGGCTACCGGTTCGTTCATGTCGTCACCTTCAACCAGCACGGTATAAAGACCGGTGATACTGCCGGCTCCTTTGAAGCTGCCCGCCCGTTCCAGCAGTTTGGGCAGGGTAGCGAAAACCGATGGCGTGTAGCCTTTGGTGGTCGGCGGTTCACCGATGGCCAGGCCGACTTCGCGCATGGCCATGGCGAAACGAGTTACCGAGTCCATCATCAGCAACACGTTCTTGCCCCGTTTGCAGAAATATTCGGCGATGGTGGTGGCGACAAAGGCTCCTCGCATGCGCAGCAGCGGTGATTGATCGGAGGTGACCACCACCAGTACCGAGCGGGCCAGGCCTTCTTCGCCCAGATCCCTTTCGATGAATTCCCGTACTTCGCGGCCGCGCTCGCCGATGAGGGCGATAACGTTGATGTCGGCACGGGTGTTCTTGGCGATCATGCCGAGCAGGACGCTTTTGCCGACTCCGGACCCGGCCATGATACCCATGCGTTGTCCCTCGCCGCAGGTCAACAGGCCGTTGATGGCGCGGATGCCTAAATCGAGGGGTTGGTCGATGTTTTTGCGGGCCATGGGGCCGGAGGGCAGGGCATAGAGGGGCATCTCAATCTGGGGGGAGGGTATGGGGCCGGTATCGATGGGCTGCCCCATGGCGTCGATCACCCGACCGAGGAGTTCGGGGCCGACGGCCAGTGAGGCGCTGTCTCTTAATACTCGTATCAGGCTGCCGGGACCGAGACCGCGCAATTCCCCAAGGGGCATAAGCAGCGCCCGGCCATCGCGAAAACCTACTACTTCGGCGGGGACCGGTTCGCCTCCGTTGAGAGGTACCAGTTCGCAAAGGGTGCCCACAGTCGATGCAGGACAGTAGCCTTCAACCACCAGGCCGACGATCTTGGTGACCTTGCCGCTGACCTGCAGGGGGTTGAGGTTGTCCAGGCATTGCAGAAATTTTTCCATTAGCCTTGCTCCACGGTGCTCAGCAGGGTGCGGCGGATCTCTTCGAGTTGTCCTTCGATGGAGGCATCTACGGCACCGAGATCTGATTCGATCAGGCAGCCCCCC
>CAZKQY010000393.1:0-4846 GCA_964555005.1 uncultured Syntrophotalea sp.
CTGCCGCCCAATACGAGTTAGGTCGCCGACTCGGAAAGGGTGAAGGCGTATCGCGAGATATCTCCGCAGGCCTTAAATGGATTGAAAAGGCGGCCCGCCACAATTACCCCGAAGCCCAGTTCGAACTGGCAAACATGTATAGCCTTGGAGTCGTGTTTACCAAAAATCATAAACTAGCCCTTCACTGGTACCTCAAAGCTGCGGAACAGGGCCATGCTTTTGCCCAACACAACCTTGGCCAGGTCTATGCTGATGGCGAGGGGGTTGCCAAAAATCCCAGCCAAGCTTTTCTTTGGAAACACAAAGCAGCGGAGCAAGGTCTTACACCCTCGCAAAATGATATCGGGCTTTACTACGATACCGGTTTCGGCGTTAAACAGGATAAAGCAGAAGCATTTAAATGGCATCAAAAGGCCGCTGCGCAGGGTGATAGTACTGCTCAGTACAATATCGGATATTCATACAACAACGGCGAGGGGGTTGCCATTGACCACGCAAAGGCTATCAAGTGGTACCACAAAGCCGCCGAACAGGGATATGACCTAGCACAATATAATCTCGGTTTTATGTATGCGAATGGAAAAGGCGTAAAGAAGGATTACGCAAAAGCCTTACAGTGGTACTTCATTTCGGCCCAACAAGGTAACTCGATGGCGCAGTTAAATTTGGGCAATATGTATTTGCACGGAGATGGTGTAGCAGTTGACTATGAAAAAGCCTATGAGCTATTCCGCAAATCGGCGTTACAAGGAGAACCGCTTGCCATATATAACATCGGACAAATGTATAGCGCTGGTGCGGCTGTTCAAAAAAGCAACATTCTGGCTCTTGCTAACTACCAGCTAGCCAGGTCAAACACAGAGGACAATGACATAGACTTGGACTACAATACGCTTAAATCCAGCATGTCCCCTGGCGAAATTCAAGCTTCTGAACAGGAAGCCAGAAAATTGATGCGTGAGTACGGTGTTGGAAACTAATCAAGCAAGGCAACCTCAATTTCTAGCGCATCATTTAGAGAATCACTCAAGGAAAAATATAGGTCGGATTATACATGAGTATAAAAGACAAAATAATTGAAGATATAATTCTCGCAATTATGAAAATCATACTTTTAGGCATTGGTTTTTATTATGCCTCCCATTGTATTGACAGCCTCCTTACCAATTTGGCGCAACATGATGACGCATGGATCCCGGATGCCATGATGCTTCTGGCTATTGGCATTTATATATATTGTGTTTTTGTTGGGAAAGCCAGAAAACGAGCCACCTCAACCTCCACTAATGCCAGCATTGTCACCTTTTGTGGAATTATTCTTTATAAAAAATCAAAGGTTGTAAAAATGGCATATAAATCGGCAGTCACTGAAGCAGAACAACCACCAACTGCTGCCGGGCAATCCCAGTATTTGGACTAATAAAATAAGCACGATTTACTCACCCGCAATTTCGCTCTCTGACAATCGAATACAACAAACAGAAAGGTGAACGATAGACGTGGGACGGCAGTTCAATGCCGCCCCACGTTATTATTCATCAGATACCAGAACATGCTCGACAAAACCGCCATTGAGCAGGCCATAGGAATGCCGCAACGAAGGGTCCTCCGCGAAAAGCTAGTCCAGGCCCGTGATAAGCTAATGGATTTTTTAAAAAAAGAGTTGGCCACGATCAATCCGGTAAAACCCGAAGGCGAAACACAAGACCCGCCGCTGGTATTGGCGCTGGATGACTACTTTACCCTGACACCCCTCGACGACCGGGAACGAAAGCAAAACCCCACCGACGTCATCGGCGACAGCTCTACCCCACGCTGGCGTGACAACTACCTCGACGGCTGGGGCACCGTGTGCGACCTGGTGGCGCTTCTCGGCAAGCACGAATACAGCATCGATGCCGACCTGGAAGCCAAGCCGCCCGATGGCTGGAAGTGGCGGAGGGACAATCCCGCCTTCGAGCTGCTGAAAACATTAGCCGACCCCGAAGGCGGCTACCCCCTGCATAGCCGCCTCTTTCCCAAACCGGCAGCAGGGGATTCGCTGAAAATCGTCGCCGCAAAGGTAGAGGACACCGCCACCGCTTTTAAAAAACAGCACTTCGATAACCTAGAGACGCTGATTCGGCGCGATGCCGATATCGCCCGCGGCCTGGCCCTGTTTGGCAGCAATTTCAATGAACTGATGGCCATGCGGGATAAAAATGACCCCGCTTACGAAAAGGATCTGAAACGCTCCCAAAACAGCGTCCTGCGCCTGATCGAAGGCGCCTTCCAACTGGAATTTAAGGAGACGGAAATATCCTTGGCAGAGTTGACCGCAGAGGCGGAAAAACAGCTTGAGGAAAAAAAGAATGAGGGCATACCCGCAAAGGATGCTTTCCTTAAACTTGCCGGTTTCCTGAAAAAAACCATCGACATCGCTGACAAAGATCCCACGTTCGCCCAGTCAGCCCGAAAAGAACTCAGGAATATCACCGTCGGGGTTATTCGGACCGCAGACAGCCGACGAATTCGACAGCTGCTGCACGACCTGAGCGACGATAAGTTCGTCTCCTCGGGCTTGGGGGGACTTTTCGGTCTGGTCGAAATCAACAATTTCAATGAAGCCCTCAAGGCCTTCAGCAGCAACCGGAACAAAGACAGAAATTGGGAACTATTCGCTCCCCTAGCGGCCAGTTTTCTCAAAATACCTGCCGCGATTAAGGATGTTAAGAATGCGGCTGTTGCGGCAGGAAAAGTAGTCGAAAGGGTGGGAAGAACAGCAGGAAAAAGATCCGTAATTGACATAGGCTCTCATGCCGCAGACAGCGTACTTGATACTAAAAAACTTGGATTGTTGGGGAAAAAACTCAGCATAATCGGCGGCCTGATCGACATGGGCCTGACCCTGTCCAGTTTCACAGAAAACCTGGCGCAAAACGACGATGCCGCCACCGCCGACGCCATCGGGTTTACCGGCGCGACCTTGGGATTGGTCGGCTTTGCCCTGGGAATACCTGCTTTGGGCTGGGTTGCGGGGCTGGTGGGACTAGCCGCCTGGCTGGCCAAGGCCTTTTTGTTCAAGGAAGACACACCGGTGGAATTCTGGATCAAACACGGACCCTTTGCCCGCGGTGAAGAATATCACGAAATATACAGTTACGATCGAACCACAGACATTCGAAAAGCAAGAAACGCTCAAGGTCAATGGGAGGAAAAAGCCTGTACCGTCTATCGTTACTATAACGACTCCCTCTACGTCGATGCCAACGGCATTCTGGTGGATGTAGGCAGACCAATTAATCATTGGTTGAATTTCCCCTTATTCAAAGGTGATCAACAGGGTCGCCCATTAAAAGGCTCGTGTCAATAGCACAAAAATATCCCTGAGCATTTAATTTATGCTTTTTTTAGAACGTACGGCTAAGTCACCAGTTTCTTCACATGTGCTGAGAGTTCTTTTTTTTTGCGTCAGCCAGTTACTGCGCCAGTCACCCATCAGGATCAAGGCCGATCTCTATATGCTCTTTTGAGCATTGGCCCCTTCCGCTTGCAGCGGTCCAGAAAATCTTCAGTTCCATGCCGTGGTCAATTGGTTGCAGGTCTCATGGTTGTTAACCAGCCCCTTGGGGACTCACGGCATGGGCAGCAAAGATGGTAGCAACTCTATTTGGGCTGGGTGGAGCGGATTTCCAATCAAGTCTGATGGTTTTACCAACCCCTAGCCAGGTTCACCGCCCCAGCCAATCGATTATGTGAACAACTTCTCCGGCATGAACGGAACCTCGTCTTTCATGATGTAAAATGCCGCCCTGGCAAGTTTGTGGGCCAATGCGCTATGCGCCACCATGAAGTTGGTTTTCTGCATTTTCCGGTTGTAATACGCTCTGGCTCCATCGTCATAACGTCTGGCTAATTCTGCTGCTTCGGAAAAGGCCCAGGCCAGGTACTTGTTGCCGTTTTTCTTATTCCCTTTGCCCTTGGCTTTGCCGTTGCTCGTCCATTTGCTAGAAACCTTGCGACAATAGGACACATAGTTGCCAACTTTGGCGAACCGACTGATCGGCCCGGTTTCCAGCTGAATGGTCAAACCCAGAATTTTCCCGACACCCGGCATGGTCAGTAAATTCCGATACGGCTCAGCGATCTTTAGCTTCTGCTCAATAATCCGCTCGATATCTTTGATTTTGCGGGTGAGAAAGTCGATGGTCTCCTTACTGACGCTCCCTGCCAAAGCCAAATCTTCGTTGCCGGCCAGCAGTGGGTTAATGCGATCTTCCCTGAGCGCCTTGATATCGTTGACATTCACCTTGACCCCATAGTTTCTGGTGATGATATGCTGCAGACTGATGATCAGCGATGTTCTCAGCCGAACCAGATGACCCCGCTTACGGAGAAGATCCCTGACAGGGCGTTCCTCTTTTGGATAGATATATCCCTCTGGCAGGATATTCAGCCGCAACATCTCGGCTAGCCAGAAAGCGTCATGAACATCATCCGCATGCTTCAAACCAGTGTATTTCTGAATAGCAGAGGGATTGGCCAAATGCACCTTGTAGCCATGTTCAAGCAGAAGGTCAGCCATCCAGTACCAGTTGTAGGTTGATTCGATCACCACCCCGGCGAGGTTATCCTGATGAGGGGAGAGAGCATCGAGAATCAGCCGAGGTTCGTTGAGCATCTTCTTTTTGGCGATACGCTTTCCTGTCTCGTCAATGACGCCAAGGTACGAATTGTTTGAATGCAGGTCGAACGCCGAGTACAATTTCATAGGGCACCTCCTAGTCTGGGGTTTTGGATTCTCCCAAAGCATACCAAGGTGGCTTGGTATGCGCAGGAGGTGCCTTTTAAATGATTATCAAGTCTT
>CAZKQY010000394.1:0-3456 GCA_964555005.1 uncultured Syntrophotalea sp.
GTAACACCACCCGGTTTCTGGTTATCGGCAACGAGGAAAAACGCGACTTGCTGCTTCGATTGACAGCCGAAGGGCCCGCAGTGCAGGTCGGCGATATTCGCCAACAGGCCGGTCCGGCTCTGTCCCTGACAAGTTTCGCCGGACGCAGCCGTGCCTTTGCCCAGATTCAGAACGGCTGCGACGCCTACTGTTCCTATTGCATCATCCCCTATGCTCGCGGGCCGAGTCGTTCGGTGCCGCCGGAGCAAGTTCTCGATCAGGTGCGGCAACTGGTGAAGAGCGGCTATCAAGAGGTGGTGCTGACCGGGATCCATATCGGGGGCTACGGTAAGGATTTGGATTCGGCCGGTAGTCTGCTGCAGCTGGTGAACCGTATTGAGCAGGAGACGGATCTGGTGCGCCTGCGACTCGGATCCATCGAGCCTCAAGAGATTGAAGATGCCCTGATTGAAGCTATGGCAACCTCAAGCATCCTCTGCCCCCACTTTCATATTCCTTTGCAATCGGGGGATGATGCTGTCTTGCAGCGTATGAATCGCCACTATAGCGGCCGCTTCTTTGCTGATCTGGTGCGGAAGATAATCGAAAGTTGTCCGGAAGCGGCCATCGGTATCGATGTGATTACCGGTTTTCCCGGTGAGACGGAAGGGGAGTTTGAAAATACCCGGCGGCTGATCAAGAGGTTGCCGATCAGCCACCTGCACGTTTTTCCCTACAGCCGTCGACCGGGGACTCCCGCTGCGGATTTTCCCGACCAGGTGCTCGGGCCACTGGCCAAAGAGCGAGCGACAAAGCTGCGCCTTTTGGGTGAACAGAAGCAACGGGACTATGCTCGGCGTTTTCTCGATCGTCAATTGCAAGTGGTGGTGGAAGGTGGGCGGCGGGCCGGACTTTGCAAGGGGTTGAGCGGTAACTATCTGCAGATTGCCTTTCCCGGCCCGGCAGGACTTGAAGGGCAGTTGTTGTCGGTGACTGTCGATAGTTGCTCTGGTGTGACTTTACTTGGGCACCAAACTTAAAAGGTTATCGGTGAACAGAAGAAAATGAACCGGGTTGGTTGCGCCGGTGGTAATGTTTATTGGAATAATAAAAGGGCCCTGCTGCTGCAGGGCCCTTTTGTTATTGCGAAACAAATTTATGCGTTTTCCGTTTTACTTGATTTTGATAAAGCGATCAGATTTAACGCCGCATTTGGGGCAAGTTTTGGGTGGGGTGGCACCTTGTTCGGTCAGACCACATACAGTACATTGCCATTTTACATCTTTGGGCATGGTTTTCTCCTTGCTATTGTTGAGGTTCATAGTGAAGATTCTTTTACCATGGGTTCATCTTTTGTAAATATAACTTAGTCGGTCAGCAATGTCCAGGTTAAAAATATTTTTTCTTGATGTATACAAAATAAACGGGAAAGACGACGGTTTTATGAAGGTTCAACTTGTGCCATTTATCTTCCTCGTTTTTCATTGACAGTGATTAGTAACCCGATGCCAAGGACAAAAAAGTCAGCTAGGCCGAGAATGCTGGTTTGGTGCAGTTTTGGTGTTGTTGCACCCGTTGTTGTCTGCCCGGTTGGTTTTATCGTCTCACTCGGGATCGCAGTTACGCATGTGAATTACGTAGGCACATTCCTCCGGCAGCCAGTTGACCGAACGCACCACTTCGGGGGTCAACTTGACGCAGCCTTCATCGACGGTAAAGCGTTTGTGATAAACCTTGCAGGTGCGGTTCACTATATCCAGATAGCGACAGGGTATTTTGGTGGTATGAACCCGACCGTTGTGATCGACCCACTTTTCGAAACAACACAGGCCACATTGTTTACAGAGATTTTCCCATTCGTCCATAATTTTAGGCACACTCCGAATAGCCGCAGGCATGGCAGACGCAGCAGCCGCCTTCGTGCTCGACTGGGCCGCCGCAGTCCGGGCAGGCGCCGCTATTGGCCTTGAAGGAGACCTTTGATTCGCTATCGGTTTCGCTGAGCATGTGCATCTGAATGGCTTTGGCCACCGCATCGGCGCAGGAGGTCACTCGGTTGGGGCCGAAGCCCGCCGGTTTGTGACAGGTGATGCCGATCAGCTGCTTAACGGTCTGGCGGGCTTGGCCGCCGCTGCGCCAGGCCAGGGATACCAGGCGGCCGATGGCTTCGCATTGGCTGGCCGCGCAGCCGCCGGCTTTGCCCATGGTGGTGAAGAGCTCGAACAGGCCACTGTCGTCCCGGTTGATGGTGACATACAGGGGGCCGCAGCCCGTTTCCATCTGGTAGGTGGATCCGCTCAAGGACCGTGGTCGCTCCCGCTTGCGGCTGCTTTTTCCCGATTCGGCTGGTACGCCGGGTATTGCTTGGGGTTCGCTGCTTTTGGCCAGGGACAGAACCTGCATGTCCCGCGAGCCGTCGCGGTAGATGGTCACCCCCTTGCAGCCTTGCCGGTAAGCCATCAGATAGACCTCGGCCACCTGGTCGCGGGTGGCGGTGTGGGGAAAGTTGACCGTTTTAGAGACGGCGTTGTCGGTGTGTTTCTGAAAAGCCGCCTGCATGCGGATATGATCCTCAGGGGTGATATCGTGGGCGGTGACGAATACGCGTCGCACATCAGCAGGAATCTGCTCAAAATCCTTAATGGTGCCATGCTTGGCGATATCCTTCATCAGCTCCGCAGAGTAGAAACCCCGCTCTTTGGCGATCTTTTCGAAGAGGGGATGGACCTCCACCAAAACGTCGTTGTCGAGAACCTGGCGCACGTAGGAGACGGCGAATATCGGCTCGATACCACTCGAGGAATTGGCGATAATGGAGATGGTGCCTGTCGGGGCGATGGTGGTGCAGGTGGCGTTGCGCAGGGCCTTTTCTCCAGCCAGATCGTAGCTGCTGCCGGCAAAATTTGGAAAAGAGCCCCGCTCTTTGGCCAGCTGGCGGGAAGCCTCGCGGGATTCCTGGGTGATGAAGCCCATGAGCTGCTCGCCCAGTTCCACTGCTTCGATGTCACTGTAGGCCAGCTTTAGCAGCACCAGCATATCCGCCCAGCCCATGATTCCGAGGCCGATCTTGCGATTAGCCCGGGTCATTTCGCGAATCTGCTCAAGGGGATACTTGTTGATTTCAATAACGTTATCAAGAAAACGGGTGGCCAGCTTTACTGTTTGCCGCAGTTTGTCCCAATCCACCTGGCCATCGGCGGTAACCATGCGAGCCAGATTGATGGAGCCGAGATTACAGGATTCGTAAGGAAGCAGCGGCTGCTCGCCACAGGGGTTGGTCGCTTCGATGTCGCCCACATGGGGGGTGGGGTTGTCCCGATTGAGGCGATCGAGAAACACCATACCCGGCTCGCCGTTGGTCCAAGCCATCTCGACGATACGCTCAAATACCTTGCCGGCGTCCATTTGCTTGACGATTTTGCCGTCTCGGGGGTTGATGATGTCGTAGCTGCCGCCGGCTTCCACCGCTTCCATGAA
>CAZKQY010000395.1:0-2871 GCA_964555005.1 uncultured Syntrophotalea sp.
CCGACGTCCAGACTCCTCGATCTGCAGCAACCGACCATAAAGCTGTTTAAGAAGACTAAGTCGATCACATGCCGGCGCCTCAACGCCGAGCTGCATGGCAATGCGGGTTAGAATCCATTCGGGAGTAATGCCAGAATGCACCATTACCAGCAAAGACGACTCATAGCGATCCTCAGGCAGACAGTCGAGCATGCGCCGCGCCAGGGTCGTTTTACCAGTACCTATACCGCCGATCAAAACGGCCAACCCCTTATTGGAGTCAACGGCGTACATCAACCGCTGTAACGATTGACGATGTTGCTCACTGTTGAAATAAAAACGGGCGTCAGGAGCATTGGAGAAAGGCTCCCTCTCAAACCCAAAATGCTGAGCGTAACTCATCGACCAATTCCCTTACAAAACAAACTGTCATTCTTAACCAACACCCTTTGCCCCCTCATGCATACTGAGGCGTTCCAGCAAAGGTAACAAGTCGCGCATGGTTGAACTTAGATGTAAGAAACCCGGTTCTTATCCGAACCGTTACCGGCAGGACTTCCACCATCGTTGTCATCAAGACCAAGTTCCGCCCGCAACTGACGTATCTGTTCATCAACATTGCGGAAAAAGGGATCCACGTCGGCAACACATTGAAAACTATCGAGAGCCTCCAAGGGCTGTCCCCACTTCACATACAAGAGACCCAACTCGTAATAAAGACTAATACGTTCGCCCTCCTTGAGAGCTTTGTAAGCCAGACCTTCCTTGAAAGTCAAAACCGCTTGATCAAAGGCTCCCTTCTGAACCAGACAAACCCCCTTGAGAGTCAGGCAATCAATGCGCCGTTGAGGATCATTCATCACCTTGTTAAATTGGTCGATGGCATCATCGAGAAGATCCATCTCCTTGTAAGCGATTCCGAGATTGTAATGCGTTTCAAAATCCTCTGCAGAAACCTGACTTTCCAGGCCCTTTCTAAAATCGTTCAACGAACCATCAAGACGCGAACGTTCCCGATCTTCCAAGCGCTCCAAGACAGCGTCACCGCCACCAGCTGCCAAACCCGGTGCTATCTGGCCCTTGTTGTCAGGTGCCAAAGCACCGCCAGCCTTGGTGATTTTCTCTAGCAATTGCTGAGCTTGAGGGCAAGCCCCTAGCCGATCGAGCAAAAACTGACACTTTTGGGAGGCCTCTGTCAACAGCCCCTGCTGGAAGTAAAACTCTGCTTCTTCCACTTCGCCGGTCACGTCGACGGTGGAACGGGCGGGCTGCTCATTGACCGTTGTATCCACTGAGGCAGTGTCTGGCGCGGCTAATTCATCCCTACTCTCCGTATCAAGACCGAACTCGATACCATCCAGGTCCAGATCGTCGAATTCGAGATCGCCCCCCGGGGAAATTTCCTGTTGTGATTCCTGGCCCACCTCTATCTCAAAAGTCGCAAGATGATCGTCATCGCCTGTCGTGGAGGATTGTTCATCATCCAGATCTAGGTCGCCAAAACTGGTCGAGTTAATCGGATCGGCCATAGCGTCGACGACAACCTCTTCCGCGATGGGCTCTTCGTCCTGTTGCGAAGACATCAAGTCAAACAACTTGCCGCCTTCACCGGTCTGTTCATAAATAGCCTGCAGCGAAGCAACAGCCTGCTCATTATCCGACAACTGTTCCGTAATCAATTCGTAGATATCTTTAAGATCTGCCGCTCGCTCTTCGGCGAAAAACCCTTCTTTAAGCTGTTCCAGTTCAACCAGTGCTTGCTCCGCCTTTTCGTCGGACAATAGAGCCCAGGCGTAATCTTTGCGCCAATCAAGATTATCGTTATCAATCTCCAGCAGCTGACCATAGACCGATGTTTCACTGGAATGATCGGCCAGAGCGCGATAGCTGTTGGCTAACAACAACAGCGCCTGACAATGCTGAGGATCCTCCTTTAGAACTTCCTGCAACCCTTCAACACTACGTCCCGCCTGACCACAGGCAAGAAACCCCCTGGCCAATTCAATCTTAAGAGGAACGGAAGTCGGGCAAGTAACGAGTCCCATTGCTTGAATCTTTTTCACAGCGTCCAGATTGGCGTTCGGGATAAAGCGCTGTAAGGCCTCCACCAAACATTCGGCCGCACGTTCCGTCTGATGTGTCTGGCTGTACGCTTCGGCCACTTGCAGAGAGATGCCCAAATTATTCGGATCCAGCTCTTGCATTTGCCCCAGCACCTTGACCGCAGCATCCAGCTCACCTTGTTGGTGATAAAAATTGAGCAGGCTACGATATTCGGTCAGAGCATTGCCGATCAATCCCAGTTTGACATTGAGTTCCGCCAGATGCTGATAAAGTTCAGGCCGGGTAGCATCAACCTTCTGCATCTGTTTATAGACGGCCAGGGCCTTGAGAAAGAAACCGTTATCCACGTAATGCTTAGCTACCCTTTCATAGGTTTCCAGGGCCTTTTCCGGCCTCTGATTGCGGCTATAAAGTTCAGCTAGTTTCTGCCGATTGCGAATATCCTTGGCATCGCTTTCAACTATCTTCTCATAATCCTTGATAGCCTTGCCAATCTGGCCTTTAAGCAGATTTTTCTGCGCCGCAGCTAAAAATTTTTCCTTTTTTGACAATGCCTTCACCCACACGGTTAAAGTGATTAAATATCTTCGCTAAGATAAACTAGAAATAAGTACCCTGTCAAGAACGGGAACAAGCTTTTCCCCTGCAGCGAAGCCCCTTTAGATGAATACGAACACACTAAAAAAGCAATTCAAAAAAACTTTCTCCCGCCATGGCACAAGACTTTTTACTCTTCCACTGGGCGGTACTGAAAAAATTACAGTTTTTTAAGACGCTTCACCTCGCCGGCGGTTAAATGCCGATATTGCCCTAGTCGCAATCCCTCCA
>CAZKQY010000396.1:0-3470 GCA_964555005.1 uncultured Syntrophotalea sp.
GCCGGGAGTAACGCCGGCAACGATCAAACTGCCGTACTCCCGGCAGCACCGGGCATGAAACAACCCGGCCCGGCCGAGCCCCTGAACAACGATTCGCGAATCCTGATTAACTAATATTGCCATGGGCTATTATCCATTCCGGAAGCAAGATTATTCACCACAGAACAAAGACCGGACGCCAAAAAACCGCTTAGGGGAGCAGTTGAACGATACGCGCCGCGCCTTCTCCCAAGCCGTCGACGCAAATCACCTTAAGACCGGAAGTTGCCAGCAGGGCCTTGCCGGCATCGACCCGAGCACCGGCCATACGCACCACGATGGGCAACAAACACCCTGCCGCAACAGCAGCATCAATAACCCCCTGCGCCACGATATCACAGCGCATAATGCCTCCAAAGATATTGACAAATACCCCTCTGACCTCATGATCCTGCAGAATAAGACGAAATGCCTCAGCGATCTTTTCCCGGCTGGCACCACCTCCGACATCAAGAAAATTCGCCGGCTGCCCCCCGCACTCCTGCAACACGTCGAGAGTAGCCATTGCCAAACCAGCTCCGTTAACCAGGCAACCGATGCGGCCACTCATCTTGATATAAGCGATATCAAAACGCCCGGCCTGCACCTCAAGGGGATCAAGCTGACTGTGATCAAGCAACGCCTGCTCCTGCGGATGACGGAACAGAGCATTGTCATCCAAGATAATTTTGGCGTCCATAGCCAACAATTGCCCATCGACTGTGATGACCAGGGGATTTATTTCGAGCAGAGAACAGTCTTTATCCAGAAACAAGCGATAGAGATTAAGCATCAATTCAACCGCTGTCTCGCAAACAGCCCCCCGCAAACCGAGGGCCAGAGCCAAACGACGGGCCTGAAAAGAGCGTAGTCCCAAACAGGGATCAATAAGTTGCCGATGAAGCTGTTCGGGCGACCGGCTAGCCGTCTCCTCGATATCGACTCCTCCAGCAGCAGCAACGATGAGACAATAGCGTGCGGCTGCCCGATCGAGGGTGAAAGAGAGATAAACCTCTTTCTCAATAGCGACGGCCTCTTCTACCAACAACCGGGACACCGGCAAACCAGCCGGGCCGGTCTGAGGGGTGACCAGCGTCGTATCAAGTAGAGCCGCAGCCAGCTCGCCGGCCTCTGCAGGAGTTTTCGCCAGTTTCACACCTCCGGCCTTACCGCGGCCACCGGCATAAATCTGGGCCTTTAACACGCTGGTACCACCCAGTTCCTTAGTCAGGCGCTGAGCCTCCGCAGCAGACACTGCTACGCTACCCCGTGGCACAGGCACGCCATAGGCCAGAAACAACTCCTTGGACTGGTATTCATGAAGATTCATGTAGCCCTCGTCTTTGCAGCAGGATCAGCCTTAATGTTTCGCAAAACCCCATAAAATAGCTGAATAAAAATATTCGAACTACAAAGCGTAATGGTTTTTCAAGGCTGAAGGCATACAGCAGCATGTCAAATTCCTGAAAAAATGCTGCAACAGAGTAGGGCGACTTTTTGCGACGGCATCACTTGGGCACCTTTTCCCAATCAGCAAGGAAACGCGCAATGCCAATGTCGGTAAGGGGATGTTTGACCAATTGCTGCAGGACTCCAAAGGGGATGGTGCAGATATCGGCGCCAATCAGACCGGCATTGAGAACATGGAGAGGACTGCGCACCGAAGCGACAATAATCTCAGCGGCATAACCATAATTATCGAGAATGGTGCGGATCTGCTCGATGCCCTCCATGCCGTCATGACCAACATCGTCGAGGCGGCCGACAAAGGGCGAAATGTAAGCGGCTCCAGCCTTGGCTGCCAGCAAGGCCTGAACGGGTGAAAAGACCAGCGTCACATTGATATTGACACCCTCGTCGGCCAGGGTTCGAGTTGCCTTAAGACCCTCGGCGGTCATCGGTACCTTGACCACAATATTAGGATGGATCTTGACGAGTTCCCGCGCCTCGTCGATCATACCCGGCGCATCGAGGGCCACTACTTCAGCAGAAATTGGGCCATCGACGATTGTGGTGATTTCGGTGATGACTTCTTTGAAATCCCGACCGCTCTTGGCTATCAGTGAGGGATTAGTGGTTACTCCGTCAACTAATCCCATCTCGTGAGCCCTGCGGATTTCATCGACATCAGCAGTATCAATAAAAAATTTCATGGTCCTTCTCCTATGTTAAGAGGGTAATATTGCCTAGGAGCCTGTCGGGCTTGCCATGAGCCGACGGAAAAATCGCCTGATTGGCCCATATTTTCGACAATTTTCGCCAAATAGCCCTGCTATTCGCGCTTAAATTCTCGAAAATCTGGCCTCAAACAATCAATTTTTCGTTTCGGCCCGTCAAATCCGACAGGCTCCTAGAATCTTTCTACGGATTGACTGAACACTCAATGGGAATCTCGAAAGGCATCACGGCACTTTTCCGAGCAAAAATAATAAATGCGCCCATCGACTACCAGCTCCACAGCCAGACTACGCGGCACATAAGTGCCGCAATGAGGATCCTGTACCATCTCCTCGCCAGCCGCAGTCTTTTCCGGATCCGGTTTAGAAGGACGTTTTCTAGCCGAACCACGAAATAACTTTATCAAAGTATAAAAAACCCAAAACAACAGTAAATATTGGAGAAAACGCATTAAATCACCAAGTCCTGGAAAAATACTTGACCCCTTGATTACAGGGTAACTCATCACACAATGAACGCACAGTCCTTCCCTGCAGAGGATGAAACATCTCAGGCGCTAAGTCGCGCAAGGGAATCAAGACAAAGGCACGCAAATGAAGGCGCGGATGGGGTAATGTTAAGTCCGTATCCTCAGATACGAGATCAGCAAAAAACAACAGATCGATATCAAGGGTTCTCGGGCCATGGTGGACAAGACGCTCTCGACCAAAACGCGCCTCGATCGCCAAACAATGCTCCAACAGTTTTCCCGCAGGCAAATTCGTGCTTACTTCAAGAACCGCATTCAGATAAGTGTCTTGTCCCGGAGGCCCCCCCACAGCAACAGTTTCGTACAGCGCAGAAGAACCGACTACCGTAACCCCCGGCAAATTATTCAGAGCCTGTCGCGCTCCGCATAAGGCCGCGAGACGATCACCCAAATTAGCCCCAAGGCCGAGATAGGCCGTTACCATGTTCCCCTCATTGCCAAGAAAGTTACAGAGGAGGCCAAGCAAAGCCAACCTCAAAAGATTTCAGCACTCGATTTCGACAAACTCCATATCGAGCAGATCGATGGACAAACAACGCCTTCGAATCGGCGTGCCCCGATTAAGGAGTATTTTACAGGCCTCCGCCACTTCCAGACTGGCAATAACCGCCGGAGTAAAAGAAGGGTTGCCAAGCTCGGCTTCCAACCCCTGACCGCCGCTATCATCCGAAAAAATCTTTTCCAGGGTTCGCTCGCCAGGGAATTGGCTGCCTACATAACCGTACCATCCGGCAATAGAACCATA
>CAZKQY010000397.1:0-2599 GCA_964555005.1 uncultured Syntrophotalea sp.
CGGCTCATGATAAGTTCAACAGTCTCCTGGGGGCAGAATCCATAACCCCTACCACCACATATTCCCTAACCCGGAATATCACCAGCAGCCTGACTTGCAGTACCCTTTTAAACAGCAATCTCCGTAGCCTGCCGGTACTGATCCCTCAAGCGGTAGAATTGCCGCTCTCCAGTTCCCCCAGCCGCAAACGATAAGATTTAGCTCCACTGCTAATCGCCATCGAATGGGTATTTCACATGAGACACTGTCTTCTTTAACCCCCAATTGCGCCATTTTGGACACCCAACCTTGATTGTTGCTTTATAATTGACCAGAGCCAACATAATCTCCAGACAAGCAACTATTTAATTCAAATGAAGTTTTACGACCACAACCTACAATATCCTACCATTTACAGCGATGGCTCGATTCTTGTTAGTAAAATGAAAAAGAATTGCAAAAAATTACCGTGCAACCATTAAGACCTTTTTTCAGGACCTCGACATACTGAATGCATGTCTTTCCCCTAAAAATCACCAGGTCCTTGCAGAACGAATTTTTTGCTCAGTTATCCTTTAAATTTTTGTGAATGCTTCAAAAGTGTGTTCTATAGGTATTGTACTTTTCGTCAAATTTTGATATAACGCAGTTCTACATCTTCAAGATGCGTCTTAAAGCGCGATGTTTGTGTACGTTCAATCTCCGAGCACGACAACCTACGGGGAAGGTCCTTATGGTTGCCCTGCCGACGGGTTCCGTTGGAAACAACGGCGCCTCCCAGCTTTGGAAAGGAGATTTTTCCCGGAACCGTTCCAAAAGAAACACCTTGGGAGGAAAAGAAATAATGAACAGAATTTTCCGCGTCAACATGAAAGACCTCACGTGCAAGATCGAAGAAGTCCCGGAAGCATGGGGCGGCCTTGGTGGCCGTGGTCTGACCTCCACTATCGTTGCGGCTGAAGTCCCCCCCACCTGCCATCCCCTCGGTCCCAACAACAAGCTGGTTTTCGCTCCCGGCCTGCTGACCGGTACCCCGGCAGCTCAGTCCGGCCGCATGTCTTGTGGCGCCAAGAGTCCCCTGACCGGCGGTATCAAAGAATCCAATTCCGGCGGCACCAGCGCTCAGCAATTCGCTAAGCTCGGCATCAAAGCCTTGATCATCGAAGAAAAGCCGGAAGCCGGCAAATGGTATGAACTACACATCAACAACGATGGCGTCACCTTCCACGACGCCTCGGCCCTTAAAGGACTGCAGAACTTTGCCGTCATCGATGCCATGAATGCCAAGTACAGCACTAAAATCGGCGTATGCACTATCGGCATCCCCGGTGAAGAGCGCCTTTGTGCCGCCAACATCTCCGTCAAAGACTCGGACCAAAAGATCCGTAGCCACGGCCGTGGTGGTCTCGGTGCCGTTATGGGCTCCAAGGGCATCAAGGTCATGACCATCGATGATTCCGAAGGCAAACGCGTTGAAATCGCCGACAAAGAAAAATTTCGTGCTGCTGCCAAGGTTTTCGCCAAGGCCATGCTCGATCACCCGGTCACTGGCGAAGCTCTGCCTATCTACGGCACCAGCGTTCTGATCAACATTCTCAACGAAGCTGGTGGCCTACCGACCAAAAACTTCAAATACGGCCAATGTGATCACCACGACAAAGTTTCCGGTGAAACCATGCACGACGTCATCGCTTCCCGTGGCGGCAGCACCAAGCACGGTTGCCACGCTGGTTGCATCATCCAATGCTCCCAGGTATATGTTGACGAAAACAAAGAATATATCACCTCGGGTTTTGAGTATGAGACCGTCTGGGGCCTCGGCATCAACTGCATGATCCAAAGCCTTGACGACTGTGCCCGCATCGACAACGCCATGGACAACATCGGCATCGATTCCATCGAAGGCGCCGTACTCCTTGGCGTAGCCATGGAAGCCGGCGTACTGCCTTGGGGCGACGGCAAAGAAGCCCTGCGTATCATGAACGAAGAAATCGGCAAGGCTACTCCCCTTGGCCGCATCCTCGGCAACGGCACCGAGTCCGTCGGTCGCGCTTACGGTCTGACCCGTGTACCGATTGTTAAGGGCCAGGGTATCCCGGCTTACGACCCCCGCTCGGTCAAAGGTATCGGCATCACCTACGCTACCTCGACTATGGGTGCCGACCACACCGCCGGTTACGCCATCGCTACCAACATCCTGCAGGTTGGCGGCCATGTCGATCCGCTGAAAAAAGACGGTCAGGTTGAATTGTCCCGTAACCTGTCTATCGCTACCGCAGCCGTTGACAGCACCGGCATGTGTATCTTCATCGCCTTCCCGGCGCTGGACATTCCCGAATGTCTGCCGGCTCTTATCGACATGATCAACGCCCGTTACGGCATCGCCCTGACCGGTGACGACGTAGTTGGCCTCGGCAAGCACATCCTGAAGACAGAAAAAGCCTTCAACGAAGCTGCCGGCATGAACAGCTCTGCTGACCGTCTGCCCGAGTTCTTCGAGCTCGAGCCCGTCCCGCCCCACAATGTGGTTTGGGATTTCACCCCCGCAGAAATCGACGAATTCTGGAACTTCTAAGAATTTCGTAAATGCAATTGGTTAAACCGTTGTGGGCACCCGGTA
>CAZKQY010000398.1:0-7070 GCA_964555005.1 uncultured Syntrophotalea sp.
TGGTCGGCAATCGTGAAATCGACCTCATGCCCGACCGCTGAAATAATCGGAATAGCCGAGGCGAAAATCGCCCGGGCCACCGGTTCTTCGTTAAAAGCCCAAAGGTCCTCCGGCGAGCCGCCGCCACGGCCGACAATCACCACATCGGCCTGAGCGTGGCGATTAAGCTCGTTAATGGCTTCGGCAATTCGTGCTGCTGCACCGTCACCCTGCACCGGCACGGGATAAAGCAAAACCCGCAGCCCGCTACCCCTTCGGCGCAGCACATTAAGTATATCGTGAATAGCAGCGCCCGTCGCGGAAGTGACCACCCCGATGGTCACGGGAAAAGCCGGCAGTGGTCTTTTGCGGGAAGAATCGAACAGACCTTCACCGGCCAATCTGGCCCGAAGTTGCTCAAGAGCGATTTGTTGACTGCCGAGACCGCAGGGTTGCAGATGCTCAACAATCAACTGCAACTCACCCCGCTGGGGGTAAAGGGACATATGCCCTCGGGCCACAACTTCCATGCCATTTTGTGGAGTGAAGCCGAGGGACCGATTATGCATGCGAAACATGACGGCCCGCAACTGATGGCGATCGTCCTTAAGAGTGAAATAATGATGCCCTGATGCGGGCTCGGAAAAATTACCGACCTCTCCTTTTACCAGCACCTGCATGAAATTGTCTTCGACCAGTTCCTTTAATAATACCACCAAGCGCGAAACGGTCAAAATGGTAGCAGAGTCCATCATTGCAAATTTCCTGTAACAGTTTAAGACGTGGTGTCCCCGTCGCGGGGAATTCAACAGAGCCGTGCCGGAGTTTCTATTGACAGGCTGCCCTGCTTGCTTCTATAAGGTAAGATTCAGCAATCAACCGAGGATTGAACCATGCAGAGTCCCTATGTAATTACCATCTCCAGTGAAAAGGGTGGTGTCGGCAAAACGACCCTGGCTACCAATCTGGCCATTTACCTCAAGGCCCTGAACGAAGACCTACCGGTGACCCTGTTCAGTTTCGACAACCATTTTTCTGTCGATAGCATGTTCCGTATCGGTAAAAAACCGGGGACCGGCGATGTGAGTGAACTCTTCACCGGCACCCCCCCGGAAAAACTGTTGGAAATCGGAGAATACGGCGTTCAATTCATTCCCTCCAATCGCCGGATGGAGGAACTTCCCGAAGTCAGAAAAGCCGGTTTCGACCGACTAGCCCGAACCTTGGCGTCGGGAACCCTGCAAGGCGTGGTGATTATCGATACCCGCCCTACCCTGGACATCCTGACCCGCAATGCCTTGTATGCAGCCGACCGGGTAATTATTCCAGTCAAGGACGCGCCCTCCCTGGAAAACTGTAAAAACCTCTACGATTTCTGTGAAAGTCAAGGCATCTCGAAGCGAGCCCTGCGCTTACTACCTTGCCTGATCGATTCACGTATACGTTACAATGGACCTTTCACGAATGCTTACCAACTACTGAAAGCTTATGCTATCAATCGCGGCTACCTCTGCATGGAGGGTTATATCGCCAAAAGCCCCAAAGTAGAATCGTTGAATACAAATCCCGAAGGACGAATCTATCCGATTCTCACCCACGGTCGTGGAACCAACGTACATCTGCAATTTTCCCATTTAGCCCGTCAGGTTATGCTAGCCGTCAAGGACTGCAAAAAACATCGCATTGGTGAAATCCGCCAACGTCTGACGCTACAAAACCAGCAACAGGAGCAGGCCCTTAAACTCCGTCGGGAACGACTGTTGCCCAACTGCCTGATTTGCGGCACTCCCGTTTTGGCACAGAACACAGCTTATTTCTTTTGTGAAACATCCGATGGCCAAATCAGCGGTTTTCTGGAAGAGAGTTGTTTTTCAGACCTGGTTTTTCGTTACTTCTACCGTTCGCAAAAGAAAATTGCGCCGAGCAATCCGCTACGAGAGCTGTTTCGGGAATCGGCTCAGCGTTCCTATTTTGTCATGCGCCTGGCAGCGGTCAACAATGGCTTTGAAAAAACCTGTCTCTTATTTCACCGGTTCGATAATGACGGGCTGGAAATTTCTCAAAAAACCATTGAAATCAAGGAATTCAAAAACCACTTTTTGCATCGGGAAAAGACCAAGCTCTATCGCTTGATCGAATCGACATTCCTTGCGGAACAGGTAGCCCAAGACTCTTTTCTGCTCATCCGCCGAGTAGATTCATCTGCAGCCAGCGGCCCATTGCTTGACAAACATCGCGCGGATTTTGAGCAGACCATGATCAGCGTTACAAACAAGCTGCGCTGATTTGCACGGCCGCTAGCCCCCCTTACCCATCGATATTCCTTTGCCTTGCGTCAACAATTGCGACACCGGTACTACCTCAATCCCTTGCTGACGCAGAACCTCAGCCTCCTGCTGCAGTGCTGCCAGGGTTTCCGGATAGGGATGGCAGATACCGACCGCAGAACCCCGCCGTCGTGCTATTCCCGCCAACTTACGAATCTGCCTCGCAATGGCCGGGACCTCCCGCACATTGTCCAAAAACACATCCCGCAGAGTAGAGGGGACTCCGATTCGACAAGCTTCCTTAGCCGCCACAGAGGCAGAACTGGTACGGCTGTCGACAAAGAACAGGCCTCGTTCCTGCAAAACCTGCAACACCGAGGCCATGGAACCCTCCTGCTCGGTCAGACGTGAACCCATGTGATTATTGCAACCAACGACATAAGGCATGCCATCGAGCCATTTTCGTAATTGACTCTGCAGTTCGGCATCATCCATAGACACTAACAAGGCCGAAGGTCCGGGATCGATAGCCGGATAGCCCCGCGGCTCCATAGGGATATGCAGCATCACTTCGTGGCCATACCGATGTGCCAAACGGGCCACTGAAGTCGCTTGAGTGGCATAGGGCAGAATGGCAAAGGTAACCGGCAATTGAATATCGATGAGGCTTTTTGCCGAACGATTATCATAACCGAGATCGTCCATGATAATCGCGATGCGCGGCCGCACCGGCTCCAGAACCGGTACTGATTCGGTCACCTTGGAAGGCTTAAAGTCGACAAGAATTAACAACTGCCGGTGATAGCGTATGGCGATCTGGCCGCCAGGTTGTCTCAGTTCCACCAACAAATCGGTGGAAAGCTTGGATAACCGATGCTGCAACTCTGTAAGATTCTTGTGCGCAGGCAGCGGTGCTCGAACCTCATAGTGCAGCAGGCCTGATTCAGAGGAAGTTTGCAGCAAATCAAAGGAAATACCGGCCCGCCACAACATACTGTCCAGTTCGAGCTGGACATCATCCATAGCCGGTACTTGAGCAATGGGAACAGGCAGCGGTTTATGACTTGAGTGCCAGGATTGACGCAAATGTCCGAGGACCACCAGACACAGAATCAGGAAGCCCGTCACGAACAAAGCTGCCAGCAAGACTCTTAACCGCAGGCCTACTGCCCGCTTAAGCGGATTTTTACGTCGAGCTGTTTTCCGCGCAGTTGTTCTCTTTTTGGCCATATCTACTCATAAAAACAGGGGGATGAAGACATCCCCCTGGAATGCAAACCGTTATCCAATGTCTACCCTCAGGCCGCCTTACCGTTCAAACCTTTAAGAATTTGCCAGCCTTTCAAAAGATCGAGAGCCCGGAGTAACTGATAGTCCTTTCGAGTTTTTGAGTCGAGGGTAAATTTAAGCTCCTTAGGTTCCTCGGCCGGGACAACACTCTCCACTTCGGGAGAGCCAATGTGATTTGTCAGATCTTTCTCTCCAAAGGCGCTAAATCCTTCGACTTCCTTTATCTCCATAGGCTTGACCAAAATATCCGGAGTAATACCCTTTGCCTGAATGGAGGTTCCGTTGGGGGTGAAATATCGAGCAGTGGTCAAACGCAGACCCGTATCGTCGTTCATGGGGATAATGGTCTGCACAGAGCCTTTGCCAAAGCTCTGAGTGCCAAGAAGAACCGCCCGTCCATTATCCTGCAAAGCACCGGCAACAATTTCAGAAGCACTGGCACTGCCACCGTTGATCAGTATCACAATAGGGTAGCCCGGCTCGGTGCCGGGACCATGAGCAGAAAACCGCATCTGGCTCCCCTCTTCCCGACCTTCGGTATAAACGATCAGGCCTTGTTCCAAAAAAGTATCGGATACCTTGACCGCCTGGTCGAGCAATCCGCCGGGATTGTTACGCAAATCAAGCACCAGACCATCCAGGTCCCCTTTGTTTTGGACTTTAAGATCAGCAAGGGCTTTACTCAAATCATCCTGAGTACGCTCCTGAAATTGGGCGATCCGCACATAACCGAAATTATCCTCGAGGGTACGCGCCTTGACACTTTTGACCTTGATGATCTCTCGTACCATCTCAAATTCTGTCGGTTTGGTGAAGGACTCGCGCATCACCCAAATCTTAATCTTGGTGCCCTTGGGCCCGCGCATCAGTTTGACAGCCTCCATGATGGACATGTCCTTGGTGAAACGATCCTCGATCTTGACGATCATATCACCGGCCTGCATGCCAACACGATCGGCAGGAGTGCCCTCGATGGGCGAAACAACGGTTAAAATTCCGTCACGAACGGTAATTTCTATCCCCAGACCGCCAAATTCCCCGCTGGTGTCGATTTTAAGCTCCTTATACACATCAGGGGGCATGAAAGATGAGTGGGGGTCAAGAGAGGCCAACATGCCGTTCACCGCGCCATAAACCAACTCTTTCATATCAACCTCTTCGACATAACTCCGTCGAATAATCGATAGAACATCGGTAAAAAGTTGCAGCTCCTGATAGTTGTCTACTTCTTTGGCGGTCGCAGCGCGATCTGCGCGACTGGTAGCCAACCAACCGAACAAAACCAGCATCAACATTAAAGCCAAAACTGTCGGGCGCTTGCTATTTTGCATTGACTGGACTCCTGTAAAACGGTTAGGTGCGTGGCTTGAGCCAGTTCAGAGGGTCAAGGGGGGTACCGTGATGTCTGATTTCAAAATAGATACTATCAGCGTCTTCATAACCGGGATAGCCTAAAGATTCGCCGATGGTGACAGAATCACCGACGCTTTTCTGCAGGCTGCTGGCCTGAGCGTAGAGGGTGTAGAAATTGTCCCCGTGATCGACAATGATCATATTGCCATACCCGCGAAAGGTATTGGCGTAAATAACCGTACCACCCCATATAGCCTGAATGGCCTGGTTACCGGACACACTTATTTCGACACCCTGACTATCGTACAGAGTACCAAGACCCTCTAACCGCCCGGTGCCGAAGGGCACCTTGATAGGACCGTTCACCGGCCAGGCCAAGCGTCCCTTTTGCCGGGCAAATTCACCAATTTCCTGAGTATACTTGCTGACAGGAGCGGATTCAAGCCTTTTGACCAGCGCAGCAAGACGCGCACTCTTTTCTTTAAGAGTCGTCAATTCCCCGCTGATAGCACCTTGCCTTCGCTGCAACTTAGCCAGCAATTGCTTCTTTAGCCGACGGCCGTCGCTAAGGGTCTCGCGACTAATTTTAAGCTGCTCAATTTGCTGCTGACGTTGCTCACGCAGGGCTTCTAAGGCAGCGAGTTCCTGAGCAAGAGCTTCCTGATCTTGGCGAAAGGAGGCCAACAAGCTTCGATCGTGTTGCACCACCCGTTTAAACAGATGATAATCTGACGCTATGGCAGCAAGGGACTGGTTGGAAAACAAGATATGCAGCAAACACATTTGGCCACCCCGATAGATGGCGCCTAGACGCAGCGCCACAAGCTTTCGGCGTTGCCGGCTCTGGACCTGAAGGTTGGCAAGGGCCTTTTCTCTGCGGACCATATCGACCTTGAGGGTCTTTAGATTGCTTGCGTGTTGCTCCTCACGAGAGCGCAACCGGGTCAGTTGAGTCTGCACCCCCTTCAAGTCTTGTTGCAAGGTGCTCTTCTTCTTCTGCCCCTGCTCCAGGCTGGCGGCAAGTTGATCAATGCGCTGCCGAATCTGTTCCAGCTCCTGGCGGTTGTCAGCAAGACTTTCTGCGCAAAAAGCATTGGTGGATATCAGGATTGAAAGCAGCAACAGCAGCAATATGGATGGTAATTGAAAAAGGGTCATTGCAGCCCTTTCTAAATTCGAACAAATTTGCGCAAAGACAGAACACTACCGATGAGTCCTAACATTATGCCGGTGACAATTAGCAACAGCTGCTGTTGCCAGGCAAGAAAAACAACCTGTCCGCCACCGGAAACCAACAACAGAGATGCCAAGCCCCGCTGGAGAAAGATCTGAAACAAAGCAAAGGAACCACCAAGAGCAATAAATGCACCCATCGCACCGTGTATAGCGCCTTCGAGCAAAAAAGGGGTCTTGATGAATAAGGAGGTAGCGCCAACTAAAGACATAATCTCTAACTCGTCGCGACGAGCATAAAGTGTCAGTTTAATGGTATTGCAGACAATGAAAAGAGCAGCAAACAACAGGAACGCCCCAAGTACGCCACCACCGATACGCAGCATGCCAAGAAAAGCCTCGAACCTTTCCAACCAATCCTGGCCGTAGCTAAACTCGGAAAAATCGGGATTTTGCTTAAGCCGTGCAACCACAGCTTCAGCCGCCTTGCGACTACGATGCTCAGCTTTAAAAGAAATCTCCAGAGAAGCAGGTAGAATTTCCGCATCGAACCCTTCCAGGAGATCGGAATCGGGGCCTAGACGGGTACTGAAACGACGCATGGCTTCCTCTCGGTCCACATAGCTGACACGAGCCACCTCCGGCATGTTTTCAATCAGTTTTCGCCATTCATTAAGTCGTGTTGGTTGCGGTGCATTATCCAGATAAGCAACAATCTGGATATCTTCACTCCAGTGAGCAGCCAACAACTGAACATTAATCACAATCAAGGCAAAAAAAGTGAGAATCGTCAAGGCCACAGCCACGGTACCGATAGCGGCGCTGCAAAGCACGGGACTTTGCCGAATATTGCGCAAAACACGGCGGAATAAATAGACTGTCTGATCTAACACCGTTCCCCCTTACCCTCTAGTGTCCCGTTTGGTTAGTTCTTTATGTTAATTTGTTTCTTTTGCTCTTTGTGCTGACTCGATGATTGCGGTGGCACTTTTGGCCCATTTAAACGGC
>CAZKQY010000399.1:0-2767 GCA_964555005.1 uncultured Syntrophotalea sp.
GGTGGCAGCAGGTCGACAATCTCCTACTGGCAGACCCGCAAAGCCATATAATAGATCAAGGCCAGCAAATTAAGGACCCGATAACGGGTCGAGCGTTGCCTAACCGCCTCCTGATTCGCCCCGTTATAAATCTTTATACCGAGGCGCAGCAACTCCTCATCGACTTCGCCAAGGGCGGTTGCGCCTTCACGATTGAAAACCAGACCCTGCTCCCCCGCCATGACACATTGCTTCAGAAACCGCTGGTCAAATTCATTCCAGCGCTGACGCAGTTGCGAGTCGGCTATCAACTCATTAGCAATTTGCTCTACGATTTGGCTGCCATCAGATCCGCAATAGAGCCGCTCACCCATTACCTTCTCCTTTATGTCTATACATTCCAAAATATTTTCACTGACAACACTGGTCACCGTATTTTGTTTACGACGAAACCGTAGCCAGGCCAGACCACCACCCAGCAACCCTGATCCGGTGATTATTCCCACATTGTCTCCCTGTTACAACTTTGGACACTGCCCTTCAGCTCTGCAAACCAACCCCTGTGGATAAACCTGTGGAAAGCCTTGATAAGTTAAATCCACAGCACCCTTCATAAGTACCTTGAATACTTAAGTTAACCGATGTCCATACGGGAACTTCGGAATGGCAGAGTGCTGTTTTCACGCGAGGAGTGGGCCACCTCCAAAAAGGTCTGCAATATCAAACACTTGAATTGAAACTCAGCTGCTCAACTCTCAATCTGGTGGGCGGATTGATGCCGAAATCGGGAAAAAGGGCTGTTTCCGAATGAAACTAACCAGACCGCCAAACCTCAAAAGTCAACTTGATTATCATGCCCCCGCAGTGGATAACTTCTCTCTAAAGTCTGATGCATTCGCAAAAAACCTAGTACCCTGTAACCGATAATCTATCGCATCTTGCTTGTTCTTTGACGCGTCAACCGCGTTGTGCCTAAGACTGAATAGCTACGGCTATGCAATCTTAGAAACGCCTTGTTGACCCACCAAATCCCGGCGCAATCTTGCGACATTCTATAGGTTACAGGGTACTAGAGGATCACTAAAAAAATATTTAATCCTACAAAGGCGGTATTTTTCAGGGGTGATGGTAACTCTTTCGCATATCGAGGTCCGGCAAAAACGCTGTAACGCCTTGAGGTAGCTTTTTTTCAACGCCGGCATCCTTAGGTTGAGTCTTCAGCGGCGTCTTCCAGGGCTTCGCTGACCAATTCCAGCGTATGAGCAACGCGTAGCGGAAGACCGCGCTTTTCCAGAGCCCCCCGGAGCATAATCAAGCAGCCAGGACAGTCTAAGGCCACCGCATCAGCCCCGCTACGCAAAATGGAATTGACCTTGTCCTTGGTGATTTCACGGCTGATTTCCGGATGACTGGCAAAAGAATAGGAACCTCCGAAACCGCAGCAACGATCCGCCCGGTCCATCTCTCGCAATTCCCACCCTGCCTTAGCTAGCAAACGCCGCGGTTCTTGCCAGACGCCGCAACCACGCTTAAGGTGGCAGGAATCGTGATAAGTCACTGTACCTCGATGAGTTGCCGCTGGCCCTGCGGGAAGTTGTTCCGAAACCATGACCGCCCCATCGCAAGTGATGGCCGCCAACCGCCGGGCCGACTCGGCATAATCCACATCATCCTGTAACAATTCGACAAAATGCTGACGCAGAGCTGCGCTACAAGTCGGACAGGTAGTGACCACCAGATCGGGATCGTCCGCCAGCAGTGCCCGAACATTCTGCCTGGCCAACTCGGTAGCAGTCTGCCGGTCGCCGCTATAAAGGGCCGGAATACCGCAGCAAGATTGCCCCCGGGGCAGGGTCACGGCGATATTACAGCGATTGAGTACGGAAACCAGCGACAGGCCGATCTGAGGATGAACAAAATCGGTGGCGCAGCCGGCGAACAGAGCGACCCGCAGGCGCGGTGCGCTGAGCTGATCAGCGATGGCGGGTATAAGGTCGCGCAAGGGTTTATCGGCTATGGCCGGAAGGGTTCGCCATTCGGTAAGAGGAGAAAAATACAAAGGCAAATGACGAATGCTGCCCCGACTATCGGTGAGCGGCTTCTGCAAATGGGCTGCGCTACGGAGCAGGGCATGAAATAACCGTCGATTGCGCAACACCTGGCGAAAAACCAGGGACTTCCCGAGACCGAGACCTTCCTGATCACTGATTCGTCCCCGCATATGCAGAATGATTTTTTCCAGGTCGATCTTGGCCGGACAAACCGCCACACAGGCCCGACAGCCAATACAAGCCTTGACCAGTTCAGCCGATGATTCAAGACCCTCTAAAAAAGCGGTCAACACCACACCGATAGCGCCAACATAGGTGTGACCAAAGACATGACCGCCGATGGTCTGATAAACGGGACAAACATTGGCGCAAGCGCCGCAACGCAAACAGCGCAGGGCATCCTTGCAATCAGGTGCCTCAGCCAGAGCGGTGCGACCGTTGTCAAGAAACACAATGTGCAGTTCCTTGGCCTCCCCTTCCTGGGGCACCGGCCCGCGAATCCAACTGACATAAGAGGTCAGGGCCTGGGCCGTGGCACTGCGAGGCAGTAACTGCAGCACGCGCATGGCATCCTCAAGGGTTGGCACCAACTTATCGATGCCGACCAACACCACATGCACCGGCGGCAGAGTCGCCACCAACCGGGCATTGCCCTCGTTGGTCACCAGTGCCAGGGTCCCCGTTTCGGCTACCGCCAGATTGGCACCGCTAATGCCCATATCTGCTTGCAAAAATTT
>CAZKQY010000400.1:0-2412 GCA_964555005.1 uncultured Syntrophotalea sp.
AAACTTTCGTAAAGGAAATATCCCATGCATCACTATTGGTCTTGGTGCGATGCCTTCTTGCAGGTACAATAACGCCTCTGAAATTTCTGTAAACCGAAAAAAGGTTTGTCGATGACTTTAAAAATGTGCCAAGTAGGTCCCCAGACAGTGACTATGCTCGAACTGGGCCATCCCTGGGTGCTGGCTGATCGTTATACCAAAACCTGGCCGGCAGGGCAGGTCGGTGAACTTGTACAGTTGTGTGATCCGCAGGGCCGCCTGCTGGGTACCGCACTGCTCGATCCCAAAGAACGCATCGTCGCCCGGGTGCTGGAACATGGGCCGATGTGCCTCGACCGGGCCTGGCTACAGGGCCGAATAGAACAGGCCGTGGCGCTGCGCGATTGTCATGGTCGGCTGGTTGATACCAACGCTTACCGGCTGGTCAACAGCGAGGGCGATGGCTTGTCGGGGTTAACCGTCGATCGCTATGGCGATTTTCTGATGGTTCAGTACTTCACCCGGGCCTGGAAACCTCATCTGTCGCTGGTGGTTGAAGTGCTGCAAAAGGTCCTGCAGCCCAAAGGCATCTATGCCAAGTTTCGTCCGCAGGCAACCCGTCAGTTGGCGGCTAACGAATCTAAGCGCTATAGCAAGCTGCTGGCTGGTGAGGCCGCTCCACAGCGACTGACGGTTTTGGAAAATGGGCTTAATTTTCTCGTGGAACTGGAAGAAGGTCTCAATACCGGGCTGTTTTGTGATCAGCGCGGTAATCGGGCCGATCTGATGGAACGAGTGGCGGGTCAGGAGGTTCTCAATCTGTTTGCCTATACCGGAGCTTTTTCCGTGGCGGCGGCTGCCTCCGGAGCCAAGCGGGTAACCAGCGTCGATGCTTCTTCCGCTTATCTCGATTGGGCCCGGGATAATTTTGCCGCCAATCGCCTCAATCCAAAGCGGCATGATTTTCTGCTCGGCGATTGTTTTGAAGTGTTGGCCGAACTGGGACGAAGCGGCCGGCGCTTCGATACCATCATTATGGACCCGCCTTCCTTTTCAACCGTTGGCAAGAGCCGCTTTACCACCAGCGGAGGCACTGCAGACCTGGTAGCGTCCGCCTTGGCCTTGCTGCCCCGTGGCGGTTTGCTGATCACTTCTTCCAATCATCAGAAGGTCGATCTGGCCGATTATCTCAAAGAGCTGCGGCGCGGCGCATTGCGTGGTGGCTGTCAGCTGCGAGTGATTCAAGTCGCCGGCCAGGGCGTGGACTTTCCCTATCCTGTTACTTTTCCCGAGGGGCGCTACTTAAAGTACGTTATGGGGGTGAAAGGCTGAAGGGTCCGATTTAGGTTTACGGTCTTTCCAAATCGAAATCGCTATCCAAATTGAAATCGAAATCGGGTGTTGGCGTTTTTGCATCCAAATCAGGCTCTAACGTCAAAGGCCGATTTGGATCCCGATTTCGATTTCGATTTGGTTGAAAACCTTGCCAATGCCCCTGTTCCCGCCTCTGCGAGAGTTACTCAATTTCCCCGGGCATGTCCAAGTAGCACCGTCAATCCGCCTGTTCGACAATCTCGACTTTTTCGATGACCACCGGTTCTACAGGTACATTCTGATGCATGGCTTTGTTGCCGGTGGCTATCGCAGCGATGGCATCGACGATTTCCATGCCCTGGACTACTTTGCCGAAAACGGCATAGCCGTATCCTTGGGGCGAAGGGTCTTGATGGTCAAGGAAGGCATTGTCACTGAGGTTGATGAAAAACTGGCTGGTGGCACTATCCACGATCTGAGTGCGGGCCATAGCCAGCGTGCCGCGCAGGTTTTTCAAGCCGTTATCCGCTTCATTTTTAATTTCCGGACGATTTTTTTTCTGGCTCATGTCAGCGGTCATGCCGCCGCCCTGGATCATGAAGTTGGGAATAACCCGATGAAAGATGGTGCCGTCGTAAAAGCCGTCGTTGACGTAGGCAAGAAAGTTCGCAGCAGAGAGTGGAGCTTTTTCTTCGTCAAGGGCAATAATGATATCGCCCTGAGTGGTTTTCAATAGAACCTGAGTCATGGTGTGTCCTTTCAAAGTTGAAGGTTTGGAGGATGCGCCCCATACCAGCGGGGTGGCGGCGCAGAGCAGCAACAGCGAAAGTAGTCCCCTGCAGATCAGCCAGCAGCCTTTTGTCTGAATGAACTTATTCATATCCATAATTTCATCTTTCTTTTCAGTGCTAAAAGTCTTCATTCTGCGGAGTCGGTCGCAACCTCAACCAACTGTGAATTAAGCAACTGATGCACCTCTTGCGGGGAGATTTCTACCAAAAAACCGCGCTTGCCGCCATTAAGATAGATAACGGGTAGTTTCAGGATGGATTTTTCCATGTAGATCGGTAGCTTTTTGCGGGTACCGAGGGGGGAGGTGCCTCCCACCAGATAACCGGT
>CAZKQY010000401.1:0-3160 GCA_964555005.1 uncultured Syntrophotalea sp.
CCTCGTTGGTGATAGTTTGTTGGTCCGCAACCGCATTCTATCTTCCCGGCTTTGCTGGGACAACGAGGTTTTTCTATTTTTTTGCTGGTGGATCAGGGACAGCGCAGTTTTTGAGATAAAGCAATCGCGCCGAATCCGCTCGTATTTTTAAACTTATATTGCCAAGGCTTAACCTTTATACCGCTTAAACCATAATGCTGTTGCTCATGCGCCCCAACCGCCAGGCGGCAGCACGGGATTAATCAAACGTCTATCTACCCGGTCTGGCCCATCGGTTCGGCCATGAACCCTTAAATTCAAGGTATTCATCCTGACGAGAAGTCCCCACGGCTTTCCGCCACCCCTTTGAACACCGCTCTGCTCACGACATTTCCCCTTTGATTTTCCCTATCTGAGTTGCTATCTTGTTAGTCCTGCAAACCGATGGCCCACCGGCCTCGGCCATCCCCCAGCGTTTAAACCCTAAGGAGCTAACCATGCGCCGCTTCGTCCTCTGCCTGGCGAGTAATGCCGGACTCGGCTACAGCCCAATTGCCTCCGGCACCGTCGGCACCTTGGCCGGGGTTCCAATTTTTTACCTGCTGGCGACCCTGCCGGCGCCCCTCTACATCCTTACCTGGTGCGCCCTGCTCTGCCTGTCTTTCTGGGTGGCCGATGCGGCCGGGCATATCTACGGCGAGGCCGATGACGGCCGCATCGTCATCGACGAGCTGGTCGGTTACCTGGTCACGGTAGCCCTGCTACCCTTTTCCTGGACCAATGCCCTGCTCGGCTTCGTACTGTTCCGCATCTTCGACATCATTAAACCACCACCGGCCTCCTGGTTCGACCGACAACTGAAAAACGGCTACGGCGTTGTGCTGGATGATGTGGTGGCCGGTCTCTACGGTGCTCTGGCCCTGCGCCTGGGCCTTTTACTTTGGACAGTTTTTCTGGAGGGCCGCCCATGAGCCTTAATATTGCGGTGCTTGCCACCGGCGATGAACTGATCAACGGCGAGATGGCCGACACCAACACCTCCCGTATTGCCAACATCCTCGGCGCTCAAGGCTATACCGTAAGGGAGTCCCGAGTGGTGGGGGATGTGGAGGAGGAAATCGAGCGGGCCCTGCGCGACCTGGCCAGCCAGCGGCAGGTGGTCATCGTCACCGGCGGCCTCGGCCCCACCGAAGACGACCTGACCGCCAGGATCACCGCCCGGGCTTTCGAGCGCCGTCTGGTGCTCAACGATGAAGCCCTGAATCAGATTCGAGCCTTTTTTGCCGAGCGCAATATGGAGATGAATCCACGCAACGAGAAGCAAGCTCTGCTGCCTCTAAGATCAACCATTCTCGGCAACCGCCTCGGCACCGCGCCCGGCTTTACCCTGCGACAGCAGAACTGCGACCTCTTTTTTCTTCCCGGGGTGCCCAAAGAAATGGTCGACATGCTCGAACAGCAGGTACTACCGCGCCTGCAACAACGCAGCGGCGGAACCGCCCCCTCGCAAGAACGCATCCTCAAGGTGTTCGGCCTTTCAGAGCCGCAAGTCGAAGAGCTAGTCGACACCCGGAAGTTGCCTGCAGGGGTCGCCCTGGCCTTTGGCATCGACTTTCCTTTCGTCCATGTCAAACTCCGGGCCACAGGCGAGTCGGCTGACAGTTTACTCGACGGAGCCGAATTGCAAGCTCGCCAGTTACTGGAACCCTATGTCTTTGCCAACGGCCAGGAGACCTTGGCTGGCAACGTGGGCCGCATGCTCACCGATGCGGGAATGACCATTGCCCTGGCCGAATCGTGCACCGGAGGCAAAGTCGCCTGCATGCTCACCGAACTGCCCGGCGCTTCGGCCTTTTTTGAACGGGGCGCGGTGACCTATTCTAATACCGCCAAACACGACTGGCTACAGGTACCCCCCGATATTCTGCATAATCCCGGTGCAGTCAGCGCGGACTGTGCCCTGGCCATGGCACAAGGCATTCGCTCAGCCGCCGGCAGCGACCTGGGCTTGGCCATCACCGGCATCGCCGGCCCCGATGGCGGCACGCCGCAAAAACCGGTCGGCACGGTATTCCTCGCCCTCTGCGACGGCCAGTCAGAGCAGGTCAAAGACTACTGTTTCAGCGGCGACCGGGAACGAATTCGCCACATGGCCAGCTGCACGGCTCTGGAACTGGTGCGCCGCTACCTGAACGACCGATTTTAAACCATTAATCGAAAACGTGCCACCCATGACCAGGATACGTGCCTTTATCGCCCTGCCCCTGCCGGAAACCACCCTGCGAACCATCGGCAAACTGCAGCAAGAACTGGCAACAGCCCTGCCGGGGGTACGCTGGGTGAAGCCGGAAACAATCCATCTGACTCTGGCCTTTCTTGGCGATATTGCAGAAGATTCCCTTGAAAAGCTCGGCACTTCTATGCTATCGATAGGTAGTTTACAGACTCCCGTCATGGCGACATTTTCCGGAGTCGGAGCCTTTCCTTCCCGCAGCAGACCAAGGGTTGTCTGGCTGGGCGTCAACGGCGAAAACACCTTGAGTCAGCTACATGGAGCCGTAAAGACGAAACTGGATATCCTGCAGTTATCGATTGACAATAGACCCTTTGTGCCCCATCTGACCCTTGGTCGCATCCGAAAGCCCGCTTCCGGGGCCGGGCGAAAATTCGAATCATTTAGTGACCGGGACTGTGGTAGTGCACAACTCAATCAACTGGTTCTCTACGAAAGCCAACTCGGCCCCCGAGGTGCTCTGCACCTGCCAAGGCACACGGTGAACCTAAGCGGACCACAGCCCTGAAACGACCTTTAACCACCAAAGGATTTTAGTCATATGAGCGACAATAACCGCGATCGCGCCATCGACCTGGCCATGAGCCAGATTGAAAAACAGTTTGGCAAGGGCAGCATCATGCGCCTCGGCGAAGATAGCGTCCTGCCAGACATCCAGGTCATCCCCACCGGATCCCTGAGCATCGATTTGGCCCTCGGTGTCGGCGGCATCCCCCGGGGTCGCATTACTGAAATCTATGGCCCGGAATCGTCGGGCAAAACCACTCTTGCCCTGCATATTATCGCTGAAGCACAAAAAAAAGGCGGCATCGCCGCCTTTGTCGATGCCGAGCACGCCCTTGACATCAACTACGCCCGCAAACTAGGCGTCAAGACCGACGACCTGCT
>CAZKQY010000402.1:0-5317 GCA_964555005.1 uncultured Syntrophotalea sp.
CGCCAAAACGGTTAATCCGAATATCCTGCAACTGCAGGGCATCCGCCAGACAGGAAACTCCCTGGCCGGCGAAGATACCATAACCGCCATTACCGCCAATAACTTTCGGTGCGACAAAAATCATCATACGATCGATAAGACCGGCTTTTAAAAACGCCGAATTCAATTGCGCCCCACCTTCCAAAAGGATGCTCTGCACACCGCGACTTCCCAGTTGCGTCAACAGATCGTATAGATCAACGCGCCCTTCCTTTTCGGCAGCTTGCAAAAACACCGCCCGGCCTGTGGCAAGACGACTGCGACGATCTTCAGGAGCCGTGGCGAGATGGGCGACCAGAGTTTCTGCCGTTGAATCGAGATGCAGCAGTGCTGCCTGTGGCGGAGTGCGCAACTGGGAATCGACTACGATGCGCAAGGCATCGCGGCCGCCCGGCAGACGGGTGGTAAGTTTCGGATCGTCGTTAAGAACCGTACCGATACCGACCATAATGGCATCGACACGGTCCCGCAACCGATGAACTTTTTCACGGCTCTGGTTGTTGGAAATCCATTGGGAATCGCCGGTCGAAGTAGCGGTTTGACCATCGAGGGTGACCGCGCACTTGAGAATAACAAAGGGTAGACCGGTGGTGATATGCTTGGCGAAGGGCGCGATCAAACGTCGGCAGTCCATTTCACACAGACCGACCTCCACCTGAATGCCCGCTTGCCGCAGACGACGAATACCGGAACCAGCCACTTGTGGATTAGGATCTTGAGTGCCGACAAAAACCCTCGTGATACCGGCGGCAATGATGGCCTCCGTACAGGGTCCGGTCCGACCCTGGTGGGAACAGGGTTCAAGGGTGACGTACAGGTCGGCACCTGCGGCCCGATCTGCGGCGGCCTGCAGGGCAAAGACTTCAGCGTGGGGTTGGCCGGCAGCGGGATGGAACCCTTCACCGACAATTTGTTGATCGACGACCACCACGGCACCGACAGCAGGATTGGGCCGGGTGCGTCCCTCTGCGCGGGCACCCAATTCAAGGGCCCGGCGCATGTATCGATCCGCAGTTGCGTCCATGACTGAAAAGAACCTTGTAGAGGATTAATCGACCTTCGAACCGCCGCCTTCCGCCAGGATATCCTTGAGTTCAGCCATGAACTCGTTAATATCCTTAAATTGACGGTAGACCGAAGCAAAACGGACGTAAGCGACCTCATCGAGTTCATGAAGGGCGTCCATGACCGCTTTACCTATGAGGCTGGAATCGACCTCCCGATCACCGCTTTCCTGAAGCTGGCGTTCGAGTTGATCGACGATCTGTTCGATGGTGGCAATGGATACCGGCCGTTTTTCACAGGCCCGCTGCATGCCGGCGATTACCTTGAGGCGGTTGAAGTGTTGGCGACGACCATCTTTCTTGACCACCAGAGGCAATATCTCTTCCACTCGCTCATAGGTTGTAAAACGACGCTCACACTGCAGACATTCCCGACGACGCCTGATACTGTTGCCTTCCTTGCCTAAGCGCGAATCGATGACCCGATTATCGGCAAAGCCGCAGAAAGGACATTTCATAGCATCGATCCTTTGTCTCGATGAGCGCATTCGATCTGCGCCACTTCGATTCCGGCTTCCTGCAACATCTGGCGGGAAAGCTCATCAGGATATCCCTCAAGGTAGCGAACCTTTTCAATACCTGCATTGATAATCATTTTACTGCAGATAACGCAGGGAGAGTTGGTGCAGTAGAGGGTAGCACCACTGATGTTGACGCCGTGTTTGGCCGCCTGGATAATGGCATTCTGCTCAGCGTGCAGACCGCGGCAGAGTTCATGGCGTTGACCCGAGGGGATATTCTGGGCCTCCCGTAAGCACCCCGTATCACCGCAATGACTGATCCCCGAAGGGGTACCATTGTAGCCGGTGGTAAGGATATTTTTATCCTTAACCAACAACGCACCAACCTGGCGCCGCAGACAAGTCGAGCGACTTGCCACCAAACGGGCGATTTCCATGAAATATTGTTCCCAAGACGGTCGGGTCATTACTTCAGCCGATGAGCGTAGAGGGGGAACTTTTCACACAATTCCCGCACCTGAAGGCGAATTTCCTCAAGCACAGCATCATTATCCATGTTAGCAATGGCCCTTTCGATCCAGGCAGCGGCCAACTCCATCTCAGCTTCCTTAAGACCACGGGTAGTAGTCGCCGGAGTACCAAGACGAATACCGCTGGTAACGAAAGGCGAACGGGTTTCAAAGGGCACGGTATTCTTATTGGCTGTAATACCGGCTTTTTCCAAAGCCGCAGAAGCCATCTTTCCGGTAATCTCACTGCCGCTGAAATCGATCAACATGAGATGATTATCGGTACCGCCGGAAACCAGGTTAAAACCACGCTTGACCAGCGCTGCCGCCAGCACGCCTGCATTTTTAACCACCTGCTCGGAATAGACTTTAAATTCCGGGGCCAAGGCTTCCTTAAAAGCGACAGCCTTGGCGGCAATAACATGCATCAAAGGCCCGCCCTGAATACCGGGGAAGATATTGCTGTCGATAAGCTTAGCATACTCTTCCCGGCACAGTATCATGCCTCCCCGGGGACCGCGCAGGGTCTTATGGGTAGTGGTAGTAACGAATTCGGCGTAGGGCACCGGGCTCGGATGCACACCGGCAGCTACCAGACCGGCGATGTGCGCCATATCGACCATGATCTTGGCGCCAACCTTGTCGGCAATACGACGAAAGGCCTCAAAGTCGAGGGTGCGAGGATAAGCGCTGGCACCGGCAACAATCAGAGCCGGCTTGCATTCGATGGCGAGACGCTCGACCTCATCGTAGTCAATAAGACCGGTATCCTTCTGCACACCGTAGGAAACAATATTGTACAACTTGCCGGAAAAATTAACCGGTGACCCGTGGGTAAGATGGCCGCCATGGGAAAGATCCATGCCCAATACGGTATCTCCCGGCTTGCATACGGCAAAATAAACCGCCATATTGGCCTGAGAACCGGAATGAGCCTGGACATTAGCATGATCGGCACCGAATAGTTCTTTGGCTCGCGCAATGGCAAGATCTTCGACGATATCGACCTTTTCACAGCCGCCATAAAAGCGTTTACGGGGGTAACCTTCGGCATACTTGTTGGTCATGACCGAGCCCTGGGCTTCCATGACCTGTTCACTGACGAAATTTTCCGACGCGATGAATTCCAGATTATATTCCTGGCGTTCCGTTTCCTGCCGAATGGCCCCGGCGACTTCAGGGTCGAAACTAGCGAGCATCTCTGCCATCCTTCTTAACCTCCATGGTAATGCGATGTATTCTGATAAATAGATGGCACCGAAAAAAGTCCGTCCTGTGGTACAATAGCGATTTTCTTCAAGACCTCGGCATACGAGACGTATACTTGGAATCCCTGAAAAAACACCTGACCCTGTAAGACGAAAACTTTGCGTAGCCTTCTCAAACTTTTTTTGAATGCACCAAAACTGATTTAATTTCAAAGGACAATCGGACAGACCTTAGCCTGACCATTTGCCGATTAACGGTTAGAGAATCCCGGCCCGAATATCCTGCTCTATCTGAGTAATTTTATCGAGGCGCTGCTGATGCCTTCCACCCTCAAAAGCTGTGTCCAGCCAGATACCCACCATACGACAGGCTGCTTTTGGCGTTTGCACCCGACCACCCACCACAATAATATTGGCGTTGTTATGTTTTTTGGACAGTTCGGCAGTTACATCATCCCAGACCAGAGCGGCCCGCACTCCGGGAAACTTATTGGCAACGATAGACATGCCGATTCCAGTACCGCAGATCAGGATACCCTTATCGGCCTCGTCCCTGGCAATGGCACGAGCCACCTTTGCACCGAAATCAGGATAGTCGACGGAATCACCATTATCGGTACCAAGATCCTTAAATTCAAGACCCCTGGCAGACAGATAAGCCAATATATGTTCTTTCAACTGCAGGCCACCATGATCACTGGCAATAACTAACATCTATAAGATCCTTATACCTGATGGCATAACACAAAAATCACCCTACGGCGTAACGGCGTTTTCCCAGGCCTCCAGCATACTAAATATATGCCTTCGTCCCTGAAAAAACCCCAGGTCTTACAGGATGAATTTTTTCTTTGCCAGCCTAGGAAGTTTTTGCGAATGCATCATATCTTACGAAACAACAAACTGGCATTGGTACCGCCGAAGCCGAAGGAATTGGACAGAACCACCTTGACCTCAGCCTGCCGCGCTTCATTAGGCACGTAATCGAGATCACATTCGGGATCGACTTCCTGATAATTGATCGTCGGTGGCACCGAACCGCGCTGCATGGTCAATAAAGAAAAAGCTGCCTCCATACCACCGGCCGCGCCAAGTGCGTGTCCGGTCATACCTTTGGTCGAGCTCACCATAACCTTTTTGGCATGACTTCCTAATACGGTCTTGATCGCCATTGTTTCATAAAGATCATTGAAGTGAGTCGAAGTACCGTGAGCATTGATGTAATCAATTTCCTCAACTAAAATACCCGCATTCTTAACGGCCATCTTCATACAGCGGGCGGCCCCTTCCCCGCCTGGGGCCGGTGCAGTGAGATGGTAAGCATCAGCAGTCAAACCGTAACCGCAGACTTCGCCGTAGATCTGGGCACCGCGCGCTTTGGCTGCTTCGTATTCTTCAAGCACCAAAATTCCAGCGCCTTCAGCCATGACAAAGCCATCCCGATTCTTTTCAAAGGGACGGCTGGCAGTTTGAGGATCGTCGTTGCGGGTCGACAAAGCGCGCATTACATTAAAGCCGCCAATAGCCAGAGGAGTAATGGTTGATTCAGCCCCCCCTGCAATCATGGCATCGGCATCGCCACGGGCAATAATATGGTAGGCATCACCGATAGAATGAGTGCCGGTTGCGCAGGCCGAAACGGAAGAGACATTGGGACCTTTAGCTCCGAACCTCATGGAGATCTGGCCGGGTGCAAGATTGGTGATCAGCATCGGTATAAAGAAGGGGGAGATTTTTTTGTACCCACCCTCAAGCATAGCGGAGTGGTATTTCTCTATGGCCGGCAGGCCACCAAGACCAGCCCCAACCAGCACCCCGACACGCTCAGCATTTTCCTCGGTCACCTGCAGACCAGAATCTTGCATAGCCTCTTCGGCCGCCGCCAGGGCGTACTGAATAAAGAGATCCATCTTCTTGATCTCTTTCTTAGGCACATAATCTTCGGCGTTAAAATCTTTAACTTCGCCGGCAATCTGAGTCGGAAACTCAGAGGCATCAAATCGGGTTATGAGATCGATACCGCAGCGCCCGGCCAT
>CAZKQY010000403.1:0-9810 GCA_964555005.1 uncultured Syntrophotalea sp.
GGCCGTGACAATGCCCATTTGGAAAACCATCGGAGGCATTGCTGTTTTACTTATTTTTCAGAAAAAGGCTGTCAAGAACTTTTTTGCTGAATAGTTACATTTTATTTAGAGCCTTTGGGGCTCTTTTTATTTGTATATGGTCTCTGGAACGGAACCTGCACATCGTCCCGGTACGGGTTCTTTAGTGGGGCGATAACAGAAAAGGTCTGAAAATTTGAACCTAAATTAATTGCAGGAGGCATTTCAGATATGGCGAAGGAAGAAAAGAAACAATTGACCATGGGTATTGTCAGTGGCGGTCAAGGTCACAGCCTTAGAAGCCAAGACCCTGTTGGGAAGTATCGAGTCTGTAAACAACGATAACAGTCTTCTGTCTAACCAACTCGAGGATTTGCTCGAAGAGCTTCATTGGATAGCATATTGGTGCCAGGTGAGCGGATCTTAAACGCTGCACACATTTTCGGTACGGTTAGATTGGCAGGCAGGGGAGAATTCTCCCCTGCCTGTTTTTTTATGCTGCCTTCGAATGCTACCTTATTTCTGCACAAAAAAGCGCCAATAGTTAAACGCAGTAACTCTTCTGTTTTTATAAAAATGTGTAAAAATAACTACTTGTAAAATATTTTAGCTTTTGGCACATGTCCTGCAAACTGTAGAAGGCAAATGTCAGACACGATGGGGTGTCGAGATGTTTTGGCAACGGAGCCCACCGGAGGATATTTCCTTTCGTTGGGCTTTTTGTGTTTTGTACAACAATCAATAGGTACGATAAACGCCAAGGCGGCGTTTTCGGGGTAAAGGCGCCCCATCCGGATGGTCCGGATGGGGTTTTTCTGTTCAAAGTACAACAAATATTTATTCAGGCGACAGGCAGGAATTGATTTTCAGGAACCGGTGGGCCTGCCCATATTTCAACATCGCATTAAAAGGAGTCACATCATGGCAAAAAAACTGAGACAAATCGCAATTTACGGTAAAGGCGGCATCGGCAAATCGACCACAACTCAGAACACCGTGGCCGGTCTGGCCTCCTTAGGTAAGAAAGTTTTGATCATCGGTTGTGACCCCAAGGCCGACTCTACCCGCTTGATACTCCATGCAAAAGCTCAGGATACGGTCATGGATAAGGTTCGCGAGCTCGGTACCGTCGAGGACCTGGAGCTTGAAGATGTAATGAGAGTCGGCTATGCCGGCATTACCTGTGTTGAATCCGGTGGACCGGAGCCGGGTGTTGGTTGCGCCGGCCGTGGGGTTATCACTGCCATCAACTTCTTGGAAGAAGAAGGCGCCTATACCCCCGATCTCGACTACGTGTTTTACGACGTTCTTGGCGACGTTGTCTGCGGCGGCTTCGCCATGCCGATTCGTGAAAACAAGGCTCAGGAAATCTATATCGTGGTTTCCGGTGAAATGATGGCCATGTACGCTGCCAACAACATCTGCAAAGGGATCTGCAAGTACGCCGCGTCTGGCAGCGTGCGACTCGCCGGTTTGATCTGCAACTCCCGTGAAACTGACAAGGAAGCAGAACTGATCGAAGCGCTGGCCGCCAAGCTCGGCACCCAGATGATTCACTTCGTGCCCCGCGACAATCAGGTGCAGCGCGCTGAACTGCGCCGGATGACGGTTATCGAATACTCCCCAGAGCATAAGCAGGCTCAGGAATATCGGGACCTGGCCCGTAAAATCAGTGAAAATAAGAAATTTGTCATTCCTACGCCTCTGACCATGGATGAATTGGAAGGTTTGCTGATGGAGTTTGGCATCATGGAACCAGATGACGAAGAAATCATCGGCAAGGCCGAAGGCGCATAAAAAGTCGGGCAAGCAGGGGGCAGGGTGATTCAGTGACACTAGTTCGCTTTGCCCCCTAACTGTATGTAATTTAGCGAGGAGAGAAAACCATGAAAGAAACTAAGAAAAACGACCCCTTAGAGGGTATAACCAAAGAAAAAACTCAGAAAATAGTTGAGAAAACCTTAGAAATTTATCCGGAAAAAGCCCGTGCAAAGCGCGCGCCCCACATGTCGGCCAATGATTCGGAGGACGCGGGCTGTTCGATCCGTTCCAACCGAAAGACCGTGCCTGGCGTTATGAGCGCCCGTGGCTGCGCCTACGCCGGTGCCAAAGGGGTAGTGTGGGGACCGATTCGCGATATGGTCCATGTTTCCCATGGTCCCGTTGGCTGTGGTTTCTATAGCTGGGGTACCCGTCGTAACCTGGTGGACGGGATTACCGGTGTCGATGTATTTAGTTCAATGCAGTTCACCTCCGATTTTCAGGAGAAGGACATTGTTTACGGCGGCGACAAAAAACTCGAGGTGTTGTGCCGCGAAGCGAAGGAATTATTTCCCCTGGCCAAAGGTATTTCGGTTCTCTCTGAATGTCCGGTTGGTCTGATTGGCGACGACATTAACGCCGTGGCCAAGAAATCAGCCGAGGAACTGGACATACCGGTGGTGCCTTGTAACTGTGAGGGGTTCCGCGGCGTCAGTCAGTCCCTCGGGCATCACCTCTCCAACGACTCCATTCGCGACTATATTATCGGTACCCGTGAGTTTTCCGAACCGATCAGTGACTATGATATCGCCCTCATAGGCGACTACAACATTGGCGGCGACGCCTGGGCCTCGAAAAAGGTTCTTGAGGAGCTCGGCCTCAACGTCAAGGCCATCTGGACCGGCGACGGCCAGATCGAGCATATCGCTGCCACTCACCGGGTGAAACTCAACCTCATCCATTGCTACCGGTCGATGAACTACATGGCCAAGTATATGGAAGAAACATACGGTATTCCCTGGATGGAGTTCAACTTCTTCGGCCCGACCAATATCGCCAAGAGTTTGCGGGAAATTGCCGCTCGCTTCGACGAGAAGATTCAGGCAAATGCCGAGAAGATTATTGCCAAATACACCGAACCGATGCTGAGGGTTATTGATGAGTACCGCCCCCGTCTTGAAGGCAAGCGAGTGCTGCTTTTTGTCGGTGGTTTGAGACCACGCCACACCATCGGTGCCTACGAGGACCTGGGCATGAAGGTGGTGGCCACCGGTTATGAGTTTGCTCACAACGACGACTACGAGCGGACCTATCCCGAGATGGATAAGGGAACCCTGGTGTTCGACGATGCTTCTGAAATCGAGTTGGAACAGTGGATCGAGGAATTTCGTCCCGATTTGGTGGGTAGCGGCATCAAGGAAAAGTATCCCATCCAGAAGGCCGGCGTACCTTTCCGCCAGATGCACAGTTGGGATTATTCCGGCCCTTATCATGCTTACGACGGTTTTCCGATCTTTGCCCGGGATATGGACATGGCTATCAACAGCCCTACCTGGAATCTGGTCAAGGCGCCATTCTAAACACACGAAAGTAGGGGATGGGGAACTGGTGAGACTAGCAACTGTGTATCTGCTGACCTCGCCCACATCCACGACCTCGCTTCCCATAGGAGTATGATCATGAGTGAACAGTGCGCAGTAAAAAAAGTGGCTGAAATTACCATAGAAGAGGTGGATCGGATCAAGGCATGGATCAATACCGAAGAATATAAAGAAAAAAATCTGGCTCGCGAAGCGCTGGTTATCAACCCGGCTCATACTTGCCAACCCCTCGGCGCCCAGTTGGTGGCTCACGGTTTTAAAGACACCTTGCCCTTCGTCCATGGCTCCCAGGGCTGTGCTTCCTACTACCGCAGCGCTCTGAATCGCCATTTTCGCGAACCGGCACCGGCTGTCTCCAGCGCCATGACCGAAGACGGTGCCGTATTTGGCGGTCAGAACAACCTGCATGAGGGGCTGGAAAACGCCTATGCCCTGTACAAGCCGAAGATGATTGCGATCTTTACTTCCTGCATGCCGGAAGTTATCGGTGACGATCTAACTTCCTATATCATGAACGCCAGGAACGCAGGGATTATTCCCCAGGATTTTCCGGTTCCTTATGCCAATACGCCGAGCTTCAGTGGCACCCACATCAACGGCTACGACGCTATGCTCAAATCTATTCTGTCCTATCTTGCTACCGACAAGAAGGTCGAGGGAAAGAGCAACGGGCATTTAAATCTGATTCCCGGTTTTGACACCTGTACCGGCAACTACCGAGAATATAAACGCTATCTCGAGGCTTTCGACGTTCCTTTCACTATGCTGGCGGATATTTCTGAATCTTTCGATTCGCCCCTGGACGGCACCTATCGACACTATCCCGGCGGAACTCTGCTGGAAGAGGCTGCCGATGTGCTTAACGCCCAGGCGACCGTTTCCTTGCAGAGCTATTCCACCAAGGAGACCATGAAGTGGTTCTCCGCCAATACCGATGCGTCGGTGGAAACCCTGTCCATGCCTATCGGGGTCAAAAAGACCGATGAGCTGCTGCTGAAGATTTCCGAGCTGTTCGGCAAACCGGTACCCAAGGAATTGAAGGATGAGCGCGGTCGGGCGGTGGATGCCATGACCGATGCTCATCAATACCTGCACAACAAGAAGTTCGCCATCTACGGCGACCCCGACTGGTTGCTCGGTATGGTCTCTTTTCTGCTGGAGATGGGGGCTCGTCCTTATCACATCCTCTGCAGCCGGTCGAATAAGAAGTTTCGCAAGGAGATGCAGGCCCTGCTTGACACTTCTCCTTACGGTGTCGATTGCAATATCTGGATCAACAAGGACCTGTGGCATTTGCGCAGCATTGTGGCGACCGATCCGGTTGACGCGCTGATTGGCGATTGCCACGGCAAGTTCATCACCCGTGACACCGGTATCCCCTTGATCCGGTCCGGTTTCCCGATTATGGATCGAGTTAATCTGCATCGTTATCCGACCATCGGCTACCAGGGTGTCATTAATCTGCTGACCTGGATCGCCAACACTTTTCTCGACCAGTTTGACGAAACTTGTGAGGACCGTCATTTCGAGATGATGCGCTAACTAGTTTTCATCCGGAAACGTCCCTTTTCCCCAATCTCGGTGTCAATTCGCGCCCTTGCGTGTGCGGCGTAAACAGCTACGCCGACCTGCAAGAGCTTGATTTCCTTGACCTTGGGAAAAACAGGCAGGGTCGGGAACTGCGGCCCGCGGGAGAAACGACCGTGGCATTGACACGACGACTGACCGTGGTGAACGATCCGGTCAAGAAAGGATTAACCATGAAAGTAGCCTTCGCCAGCAACGACAATCATCACATCGACCAGCATTTTGGCTGGGCGGAAAAATTCGCTATCTGGGAAATAGGGCCGGAGCAGGGGCGTTTTTCAGGCATGGTGCAGGTGCAGCCAACCGGGGATGATACCGAGGACAAGATCGAGGCGCGCCTTGATGCCTTGAAGGACTGTTCCATTATCTATGTTACCCAGATCGGCGGTCCGGCTGCTGCGAAACTGGTAGCGCGCAAGATGCATCCGATCAAGAGCAAGAAAGAGGAAACGATTCCCGAAGTGGTTGAGAAGTTGCGGCAGGTGCTGCAGGGCAATCCGCCCCCCTGGTTGCGCAAGGCCATGCTTAAAGACGAGCGGCCTGCATAAACCTGAGGCATTTATTATAATGCTGTCGCATCGCCAGACGATCAATTATCCCGATCTGCGTCTACCCCCGCGTTTGATCAGCCCTTTGTCTGGCGCTAACACGGTTTTTTCACAACCGGACCGAACCCATACCAATCAGCAAGCTCAACAGGATAAGTAAGAGGAGATTCGAACCATGGCTTATTACACCGGAAAAACCAAAGATGGCAGTGACTGGACCCCGACTTTTGTTGCGGCCATTGATGAAGAGAAATGCATTGGCTGTGGCCGTTGTTACAAGGGCTGTTCCCGCAAGGTCCTTGGTTTTAAGGAAATCGATGAAGATGATTCGGCTCGCATGTTCATGTATGTGGCTGAGCCCGGTAAGTGTATCGGTTGCGCCGCCTGTGGCGTGACCTGCCCGAAAAAGGCTTTCTCTTTCGCTCCCCTGGAAGTCTGAGTCTAACCGATGGGCGCCGCAAATCTGCGGCGCCCATCACAGAAAGCAGTCATTGATGCTTATTACTGTTGTTAGGAGCCTGTCGGCTCATGGTAAGTCCTAGTGCCCTGAGCTGCCGGAAACTGAACGATATCGGCCCGGGCGATAATGCTGGCGATTTCTGTATCGTTTTCCTTGAATACGATCTTAGCGATGCCTGCACTTTGAAGAGGGACTTGATCAACGGACAGAGGCCCAACCAAAAAGGGTTGGGCCTCTTTATTCCAAACAACTGAGGACAGATTTGGTGGTTAATTGCCGGCCATAATTGCAGCAACGTCAGACTTCACATCGCCGATCGGTTTGATGTTGAAATTCTCGACCAATACCTTGGCAACATTCGGCGAAAGGAAGGCCGGCAATGTTGGTCCGAGGCGGATCCCTTTGACACCAAGCGAGAGCAGCGCCAGCAGAACAATGACCGCTTTCTGCTCGTACCAGGCGATATCATAGGAGATCGGCAGGTCATTGATGTCATCCAGGCCAAAGACTTCTTTGAGCTGCAGAGCGATATAGGCCAGGGAGTATGAATCGTTACACTGGCCGGCATCCAGAACCCGTGGAATCCCCCCGATGTCACCAAGCTTGAGTTTATTGTAACGGTATTTGGCACAACCGGCGGTGAGAATGACCGTATCCTTTGGCAGTTCTTCGGCCACTTCGGTGAAGTAATTGCGACTGGTCTGGCGCCCGTCGCAACCGGCCATGACCACAAAACGTTTGATGGCTCCGGTTTTTACGGCATCGACAACTTTATCCGCCAGCGCCATGACCTGGGCATGAGCAAAGCCACCGACGATTTCGCCGGTCTCAATTTCAACCGGGGGGGCACAGGTTTTTGCCTTTTCAATAAGGGCCGAAAAATCTTTACTGCCTCCCTCAGGACGATCTGCGATATGTACCGCTCCCGGCCAGCCTGCCATGCCGGTGGTAAAAAAACGATCTTTATAGGCATCCTTGACCGGGATAATACAGTTGGTGGTCATCAGGATCGGGCCGTTAAAGGAGGTGAATTCGGTATTTTGTTGCCACCAGGCATTGCCGTAGTTACCGACAAAATGGTCGTATTTTTTAAATTCAGGGTAGTAGTTGGCCGGCAGCATTTCACAGTGGGTGTAAACGTCGACCCCGGTTCCCGCAGTTTGCTTGAGCAACTCTTCCATGTCCTTGAGATCGTGACCGGAGATCAGGATGCCGGGGTTGTTACGTACCCCTAGATTGACTGTGCTGATTTCCGGGTTGCCATAGGTCGATGTATTGGCTTCGTCGAGTAGAGCCATGGCGGTCACCGCAGTTTCACCACATTTCAGTACAAAACCGACCATCTCATCAACACTCAGTTCCTGGGTCGTTGAAACCAGTGCCGTATTCATGAAGTCATAAATTTCCGGTTTTTCAAACCCGAGTATCGCTGCATGATCCGTATAGGCGGCCATCCCCTTGAGACCATAAATCAGCAGTTCACGCAGAGAGCGAACATCTTCGTTGGGTTGAGAAAGGACGCCAACAGTCGTTGCCTTGGCGGCAAAATCGGATTCCGAACCGTTCCAGTTCGCGGCATCTTTGTCACTGATGAAACGGAGTTCAGCTTTCAGCGCATCGCGCTTGGCGATAGATTCCTTAATCAGGGCGATGATTCGATCGCTGTCAAAGTTAGCATTGGTAATGGTGGCAAATAGCGCCTGACTGACAAATTGACCAATGCTGTTGTTAAGTTTACCTTGTTTTTTTGCTTCCTCGGCGACAACAGCCAAGCCTTTCAATGTAAAAACCAGCAAATCCTGCAGATTGGCGGTATCCTCTTTTTTGCCACAGACACCGGCAATATTACAACCGGTCCCCTTGGCTGTTTCCTGACATTGGTAGCAAAACATGCTCATAGCTTCGATCTCCTTGAGTGAATCAATCATAGGTGAGATATCTTTGCGATGCACCGGATAATGCCATAGGCTGTTGTGGGGAAAATTGATTTATATCAATTGATGACCGTTGTTTATTATAGACTCTAGATTTCAAGGGGCAAGTGCAACTCCATTTTGGATTCTTTCATCGACCAAAATCAGAGGAGCGTTTCACCAATTCTTTAAATTCCACCGCCCATTGCCTGAAATAATGCGGCGCTATCGATAAGGCGCCGTGCTTGACCCTCGCTCAGGTCGATTTGTGTTTGTTGCGACTGTTGTTGCGCGATGAGCAGTTGGACATAACTGGCCGCGCCCAGCTCGTACTGACGGTGCATGGAATCAAGTGCCCTCTGCGACAATGTACTGGCTGCCGCAAGGGCGGCAAGCCTTTGGGCGTCGTTTTCCAGCGCACGTAGCACGTCGGCTACATTGCGTAAGGATTCGAGTACGACGTTTTGGTAATTCGCAGCCGCCGCATCGAATGCGGCCAGGGCTGCACGTTTTTCAGCTGGTAGGCCGGGAGTGAACAGAGGTTGCGTCAGTTGCCCAACCAGGTTCCAGACCGTTGAATTGCTGCCGAACAAGGCGCCTGTTGTCAAGGCCTGCGAACCGAGGTTCGCGCTGAGGTTGAGTTGTGGATAGAGATTGGCGACCGCCACGCCATATTCCGCATTGGCGGCATGTAGCAAAGCCTCGGCTGCCTGAATGTCTGGGCGAACGCGGACCAATTCTGAAGGGACAATCAGCGGCAACAGGGCCGGAAGGGTGAACTCTTGCAGGGAAAAGGCTGGCAGGCCGTCTGCGCCCGGCGCCCTGCCGGCGAGCACGGCCAGCAGGTGTTCGCTTTGCTGGAATTGATTGCGCAGCAGTGGAATGCCGGCTCGAGTCTGTTCTAACTGGGTTTGCAAGGGAAGTACATCGTCAGGGGCTGCCTGGCCGAGGCGCACCCGCTCTCCGGTCAGTTTCAGCTGTTCTTCCTGGGAGCGGAGGATGGTTTCCGTGGCCTGTATTTGCGCTGCGAGTCTGGCTTTGGTGACGGCTGTGTTGACGATGTTGCCCACCAACCTCAAGCGCGCACCGTCCAGTTGATAACCCTGATAATCCGTGCGCGCGGCGAGGGCTTCCAAGGCACGACGGTTGCTGCCGGCCAGGTCGAGATTGTAGTGTACACCGACGCTGGCGTTATAAAGCCCAAATTCCCGGGCGTCGCCTGTCAGTCCCGATGAATTGGGACTGAATCTCTGGCGCTGGCCGCTGAGATTGGCCTCCGCCTGCGGATACAGAGTCGAGCCGGCCTGCGCGGCATACCGCTCTTGCGCCTGACGCAAGGTGGCTTGTGCCGCTGCCAGGGTCGGGCTGGCTTGCAAGGCTTCAGCGATGAGGATGTCCAGTCTGGTTGAACCAAGTTCTTGCCACCATTGGGGGTTGACCGGCATTCCTTTAACCAACCGCTGTGCTTCCCCCAACGCCGTGGGGGCTGCGACAGTGAGATCCGGCGGCGGGGTGGCGGTGTAAGTCGTCCCGGCGGGTGCTGGCGGACGTTTGAAATCGGGACCAACGGCGCAACCGGTTAGCAGACCGATAACCATGGTTGAGACGATCATTCTATAAATTTGTTTTTGTTCCATTAGCATCACTCGCTTTCAACAAGTCCAATCTTACTCGAAACTTCGCCCCTCGCCGGCTTCTTCGTATGTCACACCATCGCGGATATGGTAGATCCTCTTGAACGTTGGGATGATCTTTTCGTCGTGGGTGACTACGATGATTGCGGTCTCGAACTTGCGCGCCATCTCGTTCAAAATCTGGATCACCGCCAGGGCGCGCTCACTGTCGAGGGGAGCGGTTGGTTCATCGGCAAGGATTACCGGCGGGCGATTAACCAGACCGCGAGCAATGGCCACCCGTTGCTG
>CAZKQY010000404.1:0-2458 GCA_964555005.1 uncultured Syntrophotalea sp.
CCGTTTAAATGGGCCAAAAGTGCCACCGCAATCATCGAGTCAGCACAAAGAGCAAAAGAAACAAATTAACATAAAGAACTAACCAAACGGGACACTAGGGGCTTAAGCAGGCGAATAATTTTGAATCAAGCCGCCAACAAGCAAAAGCCGCCTCTCTACTCTCATCTTAAACCTAGACACACATAGAGCAACTCATAAGCGAAGACTGGAGCCCTGAGAAAACAAGTGACTGGTTGCGACGCGAAGAAGATATCCAATCAGACATAAGTGAATCTATCAATACATCCTGCGGAAAAAGCAAGCTGGCAGATACCTTCATTGGCAAACAAGGTAAAAGCGGCGGTCTGGTGACCTTAGTCGAGCTAAGACGCGCCTAAGTGTGATCGGCAAGGCACCGCACCAAACCGAACAGCACAGAAAGTGACGGCTATCTGTAAAGGCTAATGCCGTCGGCTTCATAGGTCCAAACCCTGATCTACATCAACGGAAAATAGGTGGCCTTACACCAAGAAATTGACAAGATACCTGATACTTGTGGATATTTTTCTCACCCTGACTATTCGTAAGAACGGGAGCTGAACGAAAACACCAATAAACTTATTTGCCAATATTTTCCCAAAGGGAAAGATCTCCCCCAAGTCACAGACACGGAGGTTCAGTCAACAACAAACAAACTCAACAATCGCCCCAGCAAATGTCTTTGATTTAAAACCCTCAATCGGCTATCTTTTAAAATTGCCCCACCTGTTGCACTAGCGAGTTGAATCTCCGGGAAAAAATTCCTCGTTGTTTGCACATAAAGCCACCAGTGTGACCAAGCCCCCGAAGGAATACGATAAATTAGGGACAAATACCAATTCTAAAATTCCAAAGAAATGGCTCCTCATTGACCTGAGGAACCGCTGTTTTCTTTATTCTGCGCCTTGCTGTAGCTCCCCGCGAAATGTTTTATGAACCATCCACTTATCGATTCTTAATTACGACCAAGATAAGCATCGATAGCCTCGGCAACCACCTTTCCGGCGCCCATGGCCAGAACGACCGTGGCTTCGGCGCGCACGATATCGCCGCCGGCAAAGACCCCATCCATACTGGTAGCACCCTGGTCGTCCGCCACGATATTGCCCCATTTGTTCAACTCAAGACTTGGAGCGGTAGAGGTCAACAAAGGATTGGCCTGAGTACCGATGGCATTAACCACCACATCCACGTCGATCTCGTAGGTTTCCCCTTCGATGGCAACCAGGCGACGGCGGCCAGAAGCGTCCGGTTCGCCGAGAGGACCAGAAATATCTTTCACTGCCCCCCCCCGACAAGACTAGTGACAATTTTCAGCGAATTCGCACCGACGCCTGGACAAACAAGGTAATGACATTCTCTGCAGAATCTGCATCACCGATGGTCAGCGGGATACGCTCACCTTCCTCTTCAACCCGGACAATGACAAACTGACCCACTGACGAGCCTTGGCAATTCGCGGGGCACAAATAACCATGCGGTGTACATTCGGCGTCAAAACCTCGTTTTCTAAAATCTCAAACATTTGCGGACTCGTTAATCTGCAGTTTTGCTGATTGCGTAAATAAAACCTTCACCGATTTTTCAAATTCTCGTTCCAAAACCCTATAAAATCGTGACTTGGGTTCGAGAACATTCAAAGACCGATCCATGGATGGCCTTAAACTATCCAAAATAATTTTTAGAATTTTTTCGCTGACAATCTTGTCAATGTAAATTTCAAGAGCATCACAGCCCGTCCGACGCCCCGAGTCCGGCTCAATCTTATGGTCCGGTTCAAAAATCTTTTGCGCATTCATCAGAAAGGTTTTACGCCAAGTCCAGAGCTGTTTCATTTCAATGCCATACTCTTCGCAAATATCTGCTGTCGAGCGCCCGGACAAGCTCTCCAGCACAAGTCTTATCTTCATTTGCGCATTGATATCTTCGAAAACTTGCATCATCATTCCCCCTATTGACTCTAGCGAAGCAGCGACTGACAACCCGCGCCAAAACAAGCACGAACCGCCAGCCTGTTCACTGCACAGAGAACTATTACAACTCTCTGTTGATGTTACTTCTCAGATAAAAACGTTGTCTTGGTCACCAGCTTCTTCAGAAGCTACACACTTGGTGATAACCGTCTTGACAATGGCGTAGAACCTAATTCCATCACGACCGAGGTAGTAGAGGTTGCGGAAGAAAGAACGCTTGTGGCCGGAGAAAGGAAAAGAAGGCTAAAAATACCGGGATGCCGACATTAATGTCGACCATGCCACCGTCGGTGGGACGAGGGAAGTCTCGGTACTTCTAGCCATCTCGAATAAAGATGAACGAACCGTTGGCGAGTTGGTTGACGTTCAGGGGGTGTAAAAAAGATTGTGTAAATGGCCATTCAGGGGTACACGAAGACCCCGCCTTCTAAGGAGCCTAAATGGCCATCGATAAAGAACTACTGGAC
>CAZKQY010000405.1:0-8456 GCA_964555005.1 uncultured Syntrophotalea sp.
CTTTATCAACGGTGAATTGTGGGGCCGGGTGACGGATGTTCCCTGGGGCATGGTCTTTCCTGGAGCCGGTCCTTTGCCGCGTCATCCCAGCCAGCTCTATGAAGCGAGTCTGGAGGGGGTTGTGCTCTTTGCGCTTCTCTATTTTTTCCATCGCCGCCGTCTGGCGCAGGGAGTGCCGTTTTTTACTTTCTGTCTATTTTACGGGCTATTCCGTTCCGGTCTCGAATTTGTTCGAGAGCCCGATGCTCATATCGGTTTTTTGTGGGGCGCAGCCACCATGGGACAGTTGTTGTCGTTGCCCATGGTATTGATAGGTCTGATCGGTCTTGGTTGGATTTTGCTGGTCAGGAGGGGTGAATGACCTGGATCAGGGGGGTTATTTTCGATTGTGATGGGGTTTTGTTTGAGAGTCGCCAAGCTAACCTTGCTTATTACAATACGGTCTTTGAACACTGCGGTTTTCCGCTGATCAGCGAAAATGAACCGGACAAGGTGCATGTCTGTCATACCGCATCCTCACCACAGGTCTTTGCGACCTTGCTCTGTTCCTGGCAGGTGCAACAGGCCTTGGACGTAGCGCGAGGTATTGATTATCGGCAGTTTGTACCGTTGATGGTTCCCGAGCCCGATCTACTGGAGGTTTTGCAAACCCTCCATGGTAAATGTCCCTTGGCCGTGGCCACCAATCGCGGTCACGGGGTCAAGGAATTGCTGACCTTTTTTGGTCTGGATAAGTTTTTTGTTACGGTGGTCAGTAGTGCCGATGTTAAACGGCCCAAGCCCCATCCCGACATGCTTTTGCTGGCGGCCGAACGTCTCGGCCTGCAGCCGCGTGAACTGCTGTTTGTCGGCGATTCGGACCTCGATTGCCAAGCGGCCGGTGAGGCGGGAATCCCCTTTGTTGGCTATAAGAATACCTTTGTCGGACAATCATTCATAAATGGCCATCTGGATTTGCTGGCGTTTTTAGCTTGAGGGGCCTAGTACCCAGTAACCCATAAGCTGTCGCATCTTGCTGGTTCTTTGTCGTGTCAACTGTGTTACGACCAACGCTGATTAGCTAAAGTTAGGCAGGGTTGGTCATGCCTTGTTGACCCACCAAACTCCTGCGCAATATCACGACATTTTATGGGTTGCAGAATACTAAGAAAACAAAATTCAGAAGAGAATCTTTTCCATTTCCAGAACGTGGCCCCTATCGTACTTGTGGTAAGAGACCCGGTCCATCAGGGTCTTGATGATAAAGATGCCGCGGCCGTGTTCAGCCAAGCCGGAAGGGGGTGTTTCGGGCATATCGTAGAGTTTAAATCCTCGTCCCTGGTCATATACTTTAATGGTCAGTTTGCGATTTTTTACGCGCAGGGTAACATGCAGTACCTCACTGGTTTTTGTGTTTACGGTATGGTGGATGACGTTGGCCATCGCTTCGGTTAATACCAGATTGATGTGATAGGCCAGTTTTTCCCGATCTCCCGGATAGGATTCAATGCTTTGGGCAAGATATTCGCCGATCTTGCCGAGCAGGTGCAGGTAACCGGTCTTGTTGGGGAGCTTGATGTCGAGAAAGATACTTTCACTCATACACACACCGCACTGGTTTATTCCTGAAAACTTTTCAAGGCCTGGGTCTGATCCTGGAAAATTTCAAATACCCGGTGCAATCGGGTCAGTTCGAACATTGATTCTACCTGGGGCTGCAGGCTACAAAGTTTGAGATTGCCGTTGCGGGCGCTGGCATTTTTAAACCCGGAGACCAGGGCGCCAAGTCCTGAGGAATCGACAAAGCGTACCCCCTGCAGGTCGACGATCATATTATTCTTTCCCTCTTCAAACAGGGCCAGCATCTGACCCTTCAACTCCGAGCTATTATGCGCATCAAGGCGTTCCTCTTGAACTTGGATTAGAGTAATATTGTCATTGGATTCAATTGTCGTCAGCATCGTATTCTCCTTGAGGCTCATTCGAACAGGATATGGTATCTTCAGGGGAGGTTTGTCTGTGTAAATTACCCTTTATTTGACATGATATCACGTTGTCTTGAAAGGTTTACTGATAATTGTTTGCAGGTCCGTAAACCTGATGTTGCAGATGGCCTTTTTTAGTGCATTGTTTCTGGTGTTTTTGTTTATCAAGCTCACGCTAACTTACTGGATTTCCATAAAAGATTATGCTGCCGGGAGGGGCTTTAAAGGATTTTTCGCCGCCTCTTGGCGATTGACCCTTTAAGCATGATATGATACTTGTTCTAACCGTTCGGGCCCCAGTAGGGCCCCTGAGCATTATCAAAAATTCTCAGTTGTCAGCCTGACAGTTTCTCTGTCCCTTTCCAGGAGCCAGCATGGCTGCAAAGTTAAAGTTTACGATTTTTCTTCTGATGTTAGTCTGCTTGTCCGGTTGTCTGGCCCCATCGGTCTTTTCCGGGCGCGCCGAAGCTCTGAATCACCATGACACTCAAAGTTACGTTTCCCGTCTTGAGGATCCTGCGGCCAAAGCTCTCTATTATTTTAGCCTGGCTCGGCTTACGGCGGTAGACGGTGATTATCCGACAGCCGTTGAGGCCCTTCGGCAGGCTTTGCAGTACGATTCTCAGTCGTCTTATCTGCATCTGTTTTTGGCTGAACTTTATCTTTCTATGGATGAGCTTCGATCGGCTGTGCGTGCTGCTGAAGACGCTTTGATCTATGCACCCGAAGACCCTCAACCCTATCTATTTTTAGGGAATTTATATTTTGAGCAGGGTAAGGATGCGGAAGCTATTTTCCGGCTGAAAAAAGCCATTGAGCTTGATCCGGAACAGCAGGAGGCCTATCTGCGCCTTGGTGTTGCTTATGCGCGCAGCGGTGATAGCGAACAGGCTGTCACTGTTCTGAAACAGTTGCTGGAACGAGATCCCGATTCGCTGCTGGCCGGATTGACTCTGGCCCGTGTCTACCGGGAAATTGGCCTTTCTTCTCGAGCCGAGGAGGTCTACCGTGACCTGCTGAAGCGACGTCCCGACCTCGAATCGGGGTATCTTGAGTTATCCTCTCTTTTTCAGCTGCAGGGGGAGTTTGGCAAGGCGGTGGCTGTATTGCGTGAAGCGTTAAGTCGCAAGCCTGACAATATCCCCATTCGTCTGCGCGTAGTGCGTTTGTTGGTTTCCAATCGTAATTTTCCAGAGGCGCTAAAAGAACTCGACCTGATCATAAGTCAACATCCAGAGAACGCCGAAGGTTACCGGTTACGTGGTCTTATATTTATGGAGCAGGAGCAGTGGTCCGAGGCCTCGGATTCCCTGACGAAAGCTCTGTCTTTTGAGCCGGACTCGGCACAGCTTCGGTTTTATCTCGGCACCGTTTTTGAGCGGCAGCAGCAGTGGCAACAAGCATTTCAGGCATTTCAAGTTATCGACGCCGATGCCGATCTCTATACGGATGCTACCAGCCATATGGCTTATCTTTTACATAAAATGGGAAGACTTGATGAGGCCGTGGCGTTGTTAAAAGACCGGATGCCCAATCTATCGCCGCGGGCTGAAATCTATTCTTTCTTCTCCTCCCTTTATCAAGAACAGGGCAAACCGGAGTCTGCTCGGGCCATATTGCAGCAGGGGTTGAGTAAATTGCCGGAAAACGCCGATTTATACTACCATCTTGGTGTGCTGTTGGATTTCTCTGGCCAGGCAGAAAAAGCGGCTTCTGCTATGCGTACGGCTATCGAATTAAATGGGCAGCATGCCGAGGCCCTGAATTACCTGGCTTATTTCTTCGCCGAGCAGGGTATTCATCTAGAAGAGGCCCTGGAGTATGCACAACGGGCTCTGGCCATCAATAATGCCGGTCATATTCTCGATACCCTCGGCTGGGTTTATTTTAAACTCGGCCGTTTTACCGAGGCCCGCCCGGAACTGGAGACGGCTGCCACTTTGATGGTGAATGATGCGGTGGTACAGGAACACCTTGCGGATGTATACCGGGCCTTGCAGCTTTATGAACGGGCTCGTCGGACCTACCGTAAGGCTTTGCAACTTAAGCCTGATAACCCGGCTCTGGAAAACAAGCTGAAAGCATTGCCTCATGATTGATTTGTCCTGCCAGCCAACGGGCTCTAAAACGCGCCGAAAAAATCTGTTTTTATTCCTTCGATTGCTGCTGGTAGCCAGTCTAGCTTTGCTCCTGACCCGTTGTGCGCCCGTTCGTTTGCCCCCGCCCCTATTGAATGAGCAGATGCTTTTGCAGCGCTTGCAAGCCAGCGGCAGCGCTTTTAAAAGTCTGCGCGGGATGACCCGAGTTCGCACCGAAGATCCTGACGGGTCGGCTTCCGCGCGGCAGGTATTGCTGTTGGCCAAACCGGGCAGTCTGCGAGCCGAAGTGCTTGGGCCTTTTGGTCAACCGTTGCTGTTGTTGGCTGTCCGCGATGGAGAACTGAGGGTGTTGTTGCCGCGGGAGCAGCGATTTTTGCAGGGCCCTGCGACGCCTCAGCGCATGGCCCGTTTTACCCGCGCGCCAGTGACGACTGAACAACTGGTGCGTCTGGCTCTTTATGATGTGCCCCTTATCGCTTCGGTTGACAGTGTCTTGAGCCGCCATGAACAAGGCTATCGGTTACGGTTGGATGGGGCCGATAGGCAGCGGCAACAGCTCGATTTCGATGTCGCCGGGCGACTGCTAAGCGCAAGCTATCTGCGTGACGAAGAGCCGCTGCTCACGGTGGCTTATAGCGGCTTTGACGACGAGCAGCAGGACTTTCCCCGGCAGGTGACAGTGACCATGCCCGAGCAGGCCGCGAGTTTTTCCCTGGTCTACAGCGATGTTGAATTGAATCCTGAATTGAACGCTGAGATTTTTACTCTGCAACCGCCGGCCGGGGTGGTTCCGGAGGCCCTTCCATGAGTTTTCTGCGCAACAGATTGAGGCTGGTTTGGATGCTGTTGATTGTATTCTGCTTAGGGTTTGCTGGCGGTTGCGACAGGCGCGACGACAACTTGCCTGGTCCGTTATCGGCTGGACCTCCCGTTGCAGGCGATACTTTGATCATGGGATCCGGTGGTGATGCTGTCAACTTGTTGCCGGTACTTTCCAGTGACAGTGCTTCGAGCGATATTCAATTTTTTGTCTATAACGGTCTGATTCGCTACGATAAGGACTTGAGTGTTGAGGGGGATCTGGCTGAAAGCTGGGATATTTCGTCGGACAATCTGACCTTGACCTTTCATCTGCGACGGGGAGTGCGTTGGCACGACGGCGTGCCCTTTACTGCCGAGGATGTGCTCTTTACCTACCGGTTGCTGGTCGACCCTAAAACCCCCACCGCCTACGCCGAACGCTATCGGCAGGTGGCGGAGGCCGAGGCGGTTGATGCGTATACTTTTCGTGTGCGCTACCATAAACCCTTGGCTACCGCTCTGGTTAGCTGGGGATTCCCTATTCACCCCAAGCATCTCCTGGAGGGGGTCGAAGTTACCAAAAGTCCCCTGGTCAGCCATCCTGTCGGTACCGGTCCCTATCGGTTCGTCGCTTGGCAGCGGGGCGAAAAGATTGTGCTGGAGGCCAATACTGATTATTTTGAAGGTCCTCCTTACATTCAACGGGTTTTGTATCGGGTGATTCCCGATGCTTCGACCATGTTTCTTGAGATGCAGTCCGGCGGCCTCGATTACATGGGCCTGACCCCCTTGCAGTTCGCCATGCAGACCGATACTCCGGCTTTCCGCCGGCGGTTTCGCAAATATCGCTATCCTGCTTCGGTCTACAGTTATCTCGGTTACAATTTGCGTCGCCCGATGTTTCAGGACAAGCGGGTCCGTCAGGCCCTGTCTTATGCGATTGATAAACAGGAAATCATCGACGGTGTGTTGCTCGGATTCGGTCAGGTCGCCAGCGGTCCCTATAAGCCAGGCAGCTGGGCTCATAATCCCGACGTGCGGCGCTATTCTTACGATCCGAAGCGGGCTCGAGCATTGCTGGCTGAGGCTGGCTGGCAGGACAGTGACGGTGATGGTGTGCTCGACCGGGAAGGTCAACCCTTTGTTTTTACCATCGTGACCAATCAGGGAAATGATCAGCGGGTTAAGGCCGGCGAGATCATTCAGCGTCGGCTGGCCGAGGTAGGAGTGAAGGTCAAGCTGAGGGTTGTGGAATGGGCTGCCTTCCTTAAAGAATTTATCAACCCCGGGAATTATGACGCTACTATTCTCGGCTGGAATATCACTCCTGATCCCGATGGGTATAATGTTTGGCATTCAAGTAAAACCGGGCCTCGTGAACTCAATTTTACCTTCTTTAAAAATGCCGAGGTCGATCAGTTGCTGGAAGCAGGAAGGCGGACTTTTGATCAGGCGGAGCGCAAGCGACTCTACGATCGATTTCAGGAGATTTTGGCTGAAGAACAGCCTTATACCTTTCTCTATGTGCCGGACAGCCTGCCTGTTGTAGCGCTCCGTTTTCGCGGCATCGAGCCGGCCCCGGCCGGTATTATGTATAATTTTAATCGGTGGTATGTGCCGGAGCAAGACCAGAAGTATCTGCGCTGATCCAGATATTGATAAAGGTTTTTAAAACAATAAGTTGGATAAGTATCCCTGATATGTTGCTTTATCTTTTAAAACGTTTGCTGTTGATGCTGCCGATACTGCTTGGGATTACCTTGATCTCCTTTGCGGTGATCCACCTGGCTCCCGGTGAACCGACTGATATGCAGACTCAACTTAACCCCGAAGTCAGCGTTGAGTTGCAGCAGCGGCTCCGTGCCCAGTACGATCTCGATCAACCGCTGATGGTGCAATACGGCAAGTGGCTCGGCAGGCTGGTGCGCCTTGACTTCGGCGATTCTTTTTCTCAGGATCGACGTCCTGTGACGACCAAGATCGCTGAGCGACTGCCGGTGACTATCCTGATCAATGTCCTTTCCATCGTTTTGATTCTGTTTGTGGCGGTTCCTATCGGTATTATTTCGGCGGTGCGGCGCAACTCCCCTTTCGATCACCTGACCACCATCTTCGTCTTTATCGGTTTCGCCACACCCTCCTTTTGGCTGGCTCTGTTGTTGATGGATGTGCTCGGGGTGCGCTACGGGCTGTTTCCCATCGTCGGTCTAAAATCGCTGGGTTACGATTATTTGAGCGGGCCAGGGCAAATTCTAGATATGGCCCATCATCTGGTGTTGCCGGTCTTCGTTTCGGCGTTTGGTGGCTTGGCCGGATTTTCCCGCTACATGCGGGCCAATATGCTGGAGGTTGTTCGTCAGGATTATATTCTCACGGCCCGGGCCAAGGGTCTGACGGAAAAGGCTGTGATCTGGAAGCATGCTCTGCGCAATGCGCTGCTACCGGTGATTACCATTCTGGGCCTGTCGGTGCCGGGGCTGATCGGGGGCAGTGTGATCTTTGAAACGATTTTTGCTATCCCAGGTATGGGCAAGCTTTTTTACGACGGGGTTATGATGCGCGATTATCCGCTGATCATGGGGATATTGGTGATTGGCGCGGTACTGACCCTGGTGGGGAATCTGCTGGCGGATCTGGGTTATGCGCTGGCCGATCCCCGCATTCGCCATAGTTAGTAGTTGGCAAGAGGATTTTCCGGCGTTATTTATCGATATATTCGTTGTTCTGGAGGATAAAATGAAGAAAATCTTTGTTACTGGCGGTGCCGGCTACATCGGCAGCCACGTCGTTAAGGCTCTCGGTGAAGCAGGCTATCAGGTTCTGGTTTACGACAACCTCTCCACTGGCAATCGCTGGGCTATTCTGCATGGCGACCTGGTGGTCGGCGAACTGAGCGATCGTCCGTTGCTCATCGATACCCTGCGTGATTTTCAGCCCGATGCGGTGATGCATTTCGCTGCCTTTATCGAGGTGGCCGAAAGTGTATCCAATCCTCTGAAGTACTATCGTAACAACACTCTAAATGCCCTGCAATTCCTTGAAGTTTTGCAGGAACTCAACATCGGCCGTTTTATCTTTTCCTCCACCGCAGCTGTATATGGCACTCCCGAGGTGATACCGGTGGCCGAGACGGCACCACTGGAGCCGATTAACCCCTACGGCGCATCGAAGATGATGACCGAGCGGCTGTTGGCTGATCTTTCCCTGGCGTTGCCTGAGGCTTTTCGTTATGTGGCGCTGCGCTATTTCAACGTGGCCGGCGCCGACAGCGGCGGTCGCATCGGTCAGGCTTACAAGAATCCAACCCATCTCATCACCCGCGCCCTTAAGACCGCCCGGGGGCAGTATCCCGTCCTGCAGTTATTCGGTACCGATTATCCCACCGGGGACGGTACCTGTATCCGTGATTATATTCATGTGGACGATCTGGCCGCAGCGCATCTGGTGGCTTTGCACCATCTGCTGGGCGGAGGTTCAAGTGATATTTTCAACTGCGGGTATGGTCATGGGTATTCGGTTCGTGAAGTCATCGATGTAGCCAAAAAGGTCAGCGGTGTTGATTTTTCAGTGATCGAAGTCGAGCGGCGGGAAG
>CAZKQY010000406.1:0-2778 GCA_964555005.1 uncultured Syntrophotalea sp.
GTTGATCTCGCCGTTGTGGGCCAAAGTGCGAAAAGGCTGGGCCAGCTTCCACAGGGGCTGGGTGTTAGTGGAGAAGCGCTGGTGAAACAGGACGAAGGAGCAGGCGAAATCGTCTTCGGCCAGATCAAGATAGAGACTGCGCAGATGAGTCGGCAGCACCAGCCCCTTGTAGGAAATGACCCGGCGGGAAAAAGACGGAATATAAAAATCCCGATCGGCGGCCAGGCGGTGCTCCACCCCCTTGCGGGTCAGATAGAGCAACGCATCGAAGCGCCGGGTGGCGACCAGGGCCGCTGGCACCACGAAGGCCTGGCGAATGCTCGGAAGCAGCTGCAAAGCTCGTTCGCCGAGAGCCTCGTTGTTCAGGGGTACCTCGCGAACCAGCAGCAGCTGCAAATCGTTCTTCTCGCATTCCTCCCGCAGCACCGTGAGCTGCCGCTCCTCGTCGTTTAAAAACAGCATCGCCACTGCAAACCGCTCAGGCAAGGAGACACCGCGCTCCGCCGCGACCCGGCGCATAAAGACCCGGGGCATGGAGCAGAGCAGGCCGCTGCCGTCGCCGGTTTTGCCGTCGGCAGAGATAGCCCCGCGATGCATGAGCCGCGCCAGGGCGCGGATCCCATCCTCCACCAGACCGTGGCTCGGCTGATTCTTGAGCTGAGCCAGCAGACCAAAACCGCAACTATCGTAAAACCGCTCAGCAAAATCCATCGCTATCCCCGGGTCCCGCCGGCGATTCTATTTCGCCCGGGCTGCAAGAAAATCAGTGGTCCTGTCTCCATAGCCTCCACGATCAGGACTTTATGAATTCTAACATATTCTCGCCGGTTGTCAGGACCCTCAGATGTCTGTAAATCCCCTTATATCACAAACTGGTTTTCATCCGAAAACGAACCTTTTCCCCAATCTCGGCGTCAATCCGCGCCCTTGCGTGTGACTCGTGCCACACCTGCCCCGAAATATGATATCGATTTGCTCGCGGCATTCGTAAAACACCTCTTTTTGCAAGTAAAAACACGACTTCAAGGGGTTGCGGCGACCGTCTTGGCGAAGGCTCTTATTTCTACGGAAGATTGCATGGCCGATACCGACTCGTTGAAAAAACGCACGGCCATCATTTCCATGCCCCTGTCCGCAGCTAATTTTCCCACCTTCCAGGGGTTCATGGTCAAAACCGCCCTGGTGGCTTCACCACCGGTCACCGAGGATTCGCCATCAACCTGAACGCTATCGACCCAGACCAGAGAATCGTGCATGTCCGTTAAGGTCCATTGAATTACGGCTGTATCCACTGTGGTTTGCGTACCAAAAACCGGACGGGTTCTTTCGTAAGAAATCAGCTTAGGCTCCAACAGAGCGTTAACAGTACCGGGGGGGAAGTCCTGCTTATGCTCCGCAACCAGCACATCCGAAAAGATTGCAACCGTCGCCTCTTTGGCCTTTTCACTTAAAACCGCCCCGACGTGGAAATTGATTTTATGTTCGTCCGAAACCCATATGGCATTTTTAAATTCATCGGTCAGAACAAGACCCAGTTGCAAGGGAATCTCTGGTTTGAAGGAATGGCTGACCGGGGGCACCGAAAAAACGAAATCTTTTGGTGGGATCATACAGCTGGAGAGCAGGACTGCAACAGCCAGAATCATGACGAACGGAACAGAACGTTTGGTCATTTGTTATTCTCCTTCCAGGCGATAGGAATTTGATAGGTCCGCCGCATATTTTGCTGAAGATTCAGCACTTCAATGGCAATAAACGGATTATCGGCTTGAGTCATGTTTTCCGGCAAACGAAAGTAAACGAACCCCTGGCACCGCTCACCGGGGGAGAGGGTGTTGGTCTGAAAGGCTTTGGCCTTGAAGTTTCTTCTGATTTCAACAGAATTGGAAATATGACTTAACCCCACCAGCATGAGCGGCACGCCACCAACAAAAGAAGACGTCTCGCTGAGAGTTATGCCACCTGACGGATCAGCAGCTTTAACCTCGCCCTCGGCGCTCATAGGCTCACTGTCCATCCCCTTCAGAAAAATCTTGTCGCTAAAAACCACACAACTATCGGCCAGATGACTATTTTTCACCAGGACAAAGACAGGCAGAGTCTTTTCCGCTACCAGGTCGGTGCCGAAATAGGTTTTGTTCTGCTGCGAGTCGAACAGAGGCTCGGCCACCAACTGCAATCCGTCTCCTGCCAGAACATGCGGATAACTTTCGGCCTGCTGGACCGGATATTTCGGCAATAAGGGCACAGAACAACCGGCGGGCAGGAAACACATGACCAGCAAAAACAAAATACCACTCCTGTAACCACCACACATCAGCGGCCCTCCTTTTCGTTGCCAAGGTTTTAGATCCAATCGGTATTAGAGTGAGGCGATAAATAATCGCTTTTGGAACCAAAAGACAGTATAACCATCCGAAAAACCTCTTCAATCATCCCCCACCAACAATATTGCTTTGCTCCAATAAATCTCATATTGCCTGACCATCAAATCAATTACTTTTGTGTCAACAGACTTCCTAACACTATCCAACAAAGTCTTTTTAATATATGTAACCGTCAACTGAGCCCATCTTGATTGGCGAGCTTCTTGGCGGCATCCTTCTGCTTTGCCGCCAGCCAGAGGTCCGGGAGCAGTTCCTGAATCCGCTGGGCGGGATGCCCCATAATGCGCCGCAGGACGTCTTCAAGATACTCTTGAGGATTGATGCCCAGGTTCCGGCAGGTCTGCACCAGCGAGAGGAGCGTGGCACTGGCCCGCCCGCCATCTTCGCTGCC
>CAZKQY010000407.1:0-1641 GCA_964555005.1 uncultured Syntrophotalea sp.
GTCGCTGGATGATCCCCTGTCACCCAGCTTTGCGTTCACCGCTCAGGGTGGTCAAAATTCGGTTAGCACAGGTGGTCAATTTTAGGTTGTCATTACTACCGGGTCGACAAACGGCGCTGCTCTGGATAAAGAATCCCTGCCAGGTGATATCACAAGTAAAACCGATTCGTTTCGGTTCATCCGGCCCGAATCGAACCTCCAGACGACGATTTTTGCGAAGATCCAAACGCTTTTCACTCATGAGGCCTCCTTTTTTTGAGCACCACATTACAGTATTTTATCCTGAAAGAAAAGTTCTCATTGTCACCACCGGCAATACGAAACGAAATAAACAAAAAAACCCATCCTGGATTTCATTGGCCCAATGGAATTCTTGTACTTGTTCAGACGATGTTCGATCAGGCGCTAAAGGCCGTAAACCCAGCCAATTCCGTTGCGACAAGTGGGCATTCTTCGCTATACTGTATTTTTCTTTTTCAAACCGGGCCGCATAACGCCCCGGCCAGGAGGATAACCTTTTGCTCAACTTCAGTTACTACAACCCGGTTCGCATCATCTTCGGTCGCGACTCCATTGCCCAACTGGCTGATCTCATACCGGTCGACAACAAAGTAATGATCATCTATGGTGGCGGCTCGATCAAACGCAACGGCGTCTACGAACAGGTGATGACCGGTCTCACCCGGCACCAGGTCTCAACCTTTGGCGGTATCGGGCCTAACCCCCGTTACGAAACCTGCATGAAGGCCGTTGAACAAGGCCGTCAAGAGGGTACTGAATTTCTGCTAGGAGTCGGCGGAGGCTCGGTTCTCGATGCCAGCAAATTCATCGCCGCCGCTATTCCCTACCAGGGGAAAGATCCCTGGGATATGGTTATCGGCAAAACCACGGTTAACGGCGCCCTGCCCTTAGGTTGCGTTCTGACCCTGCCGGCCACGGGGTCGGAAATGAACATCAACGCCGTCATCTCCCGCAACTCGACCCGCCAGAAGATACCTTTTAAGAGCGAGCATCTCTTTCCGCGTTTCTCCATACTCGATCCGACCACCAGCTTTTCTCTACCCGAGCGGCAGCTGGCCAACGGCATAATCGACAGTTTCGTCCATGTCTGTGAACAATACCTTACCTTCGATGTCGATGCGCCCTTGCAGAATCGTCAGGCCGAGGCTCTATTGTTAACCCTTATCGAGCAAGCAGCTAAGCTACAAAAGCACCCGGACAGTTACGAAGTGCGCGCCAACCTTATGTGGTGCGCCACCCAGGCCCTCAATTACAATCTGGCCTGCGGCGTCCCCAGCGACTGGTCGACCCATGCCATCGGTCACGAATTAACTGCCCTGTTCGATCTTGACCACGCCCGGGCCCTGGCCGTTGTACTGCCAGCACTGCTCAAGCACCAGCGCCGGCAAAAAAAGCAAATGCTGGTGCGCTATGGCCGTCAGGTCTGGGGACTTACAGACATGAAGGACGATGCGATCATCGACCAAGCTATCGATCGGACGGAGACTTTTTTCCAAAGTCTTCAAGTACCTACCCGTCTCAGCGATTATGCCCTTGACCTCAAAGCTTGCAAAGAAATAGTGGTCCGTTTTGAACAGCGCCCGACAAAAATCGGCGAACATCAAGATATCGGTGCTCCTG
>CAZKQY010000408.1:0-3846 GCA_964555005.1 uncultured Syntrophotalea sp.
GGAAAACGGGGAAGCTGTTTGCACAGTGTCTCTCCTGGAAGTATCTGATAGGTTAATCGGTGGCTTATATTATCAGAAAATGAAAACCAATTTCAATCAATAAAAAGAAAATATGCTTGGTGAGTAAGATTGCCGGAAAACAAGGTGGCATGCGGTGACCTTGGTCACGAAAATGAAAACTATTTTCAGTTGGGAAGAAAAAGAGTGCGCTTAGAAAAGGCTGGATTGGCGAGGTCAGGTAGCGGACAACAGCAGCAGAGCGCCCAGCGTGGTAATGACCAGGCCGCCGCCTACACCGAGGATGCGACCGGTAACAACCATACTGCGGGATGTGGGCAGGACCCGCAGCAGGGCTCCTCGCGTTACAATGGTGGCGACTGCAGAGAGGGTAACGGTCAGTGCCATGCCCAATGCCAGGGCCAACATGGCCAGCAGACCGGGAACAAGCAGTTGTTGGCTCAGAGCGAAAAGCAGGATCAGAGCTGCACCCGGGCAGGGGACCAGCCCCGCTGCAGCAGCTATCGAGCAGAGGCTTTTCAGGTCGGCCTTTGGGTTATGGGGCAGGTGTTTTTTCCGGTGCGGAAGGCAGGTCCATAGGGTGCGACCGGTGAGCAGCAGGCCAATGACTAGCAGTAGTATCGCCGAGATCTTTTGCAACCAATGGTCTGCGGAAGCGAGTAAGCTGCGGGCAGAGGTCTGTAACCATGCACGACCGGCCAGCAACAGCACCACGGCTGAAAAGACGTGGGTAAAGGCAAATAGAAAACCAAGCAGCACCCCTTGTTTAAGGGTGCCTGATCGATTAAGGAAATAGCTGCCGACCATTGCTTTGCCGTGGCCAGGCCCCACCGCGTGAACAATTCCGTAGAGAAAGGCTATCGCCAGGAAAGTCCAAAAAGAGGCACCCCACGGATCGTCGCGCATATCGCGTGTCAGTCTTGTCAATTTTGCACGCAGCACTTTTTGCCAGTGGACCAGGCGCTGCAGGGTCTTATGGTACATGCGACGCCATTCAGGTGGCTGGCTGGAGCGCATCTCCGTTGCTGCAGCATAGGCCACCGATTGTGGGCAGGATGGCATGACTGGGTAAACAAGGATCAACGCAGTTACATGCAGCAGCAACAAGCGCATCATTTGAGTTAAAACTCCAGGATAATGCCGTCGGGCAGCAGGGGGGCCTGGGGAAAACCTGCGTCCTGGGCCAGCGTCTCTTCATGGTGCAGGGAAAAATGGTCAATGGGGCCCCGGTAGTCGACTTTTTCTGAAATCAGGGAGAGATCGGAATAGTAAGTCGGGTCGTAAAGAGTCAGGCTGACCTTTTGCGGGATCTTTCCGGCATGTACATGGCAGGGGATGAAGAACGAATAATGGGCCTGGTGGTCTTTCAGGGTGGCATTGAAGCTGGTTATTTCGCTGACCGGGTAAGGTTGGTCGTTAACGAGGATATGGGTGAAATAGGCATGATTGGCCAGGTTGTCAAAGGCCCCTGTTTTGATTTTGGCGCTCTCCCGGGAATCGAAATGCTGATCATGATTTAGATCTCCTTCCTCCACCAGCATTTGGGTGAACATTTCGTCGAACGCCCAATCGAAGGCGATGCCGGCTAATCCCTGCTGATCAAAGACGAAAGTGATGCCATAGTCGACAAACACATGGGGATGGGCGGAAGCCGGGGGAATGCTGGTTCCCAGGAGCAAAACAAGGGCGATAAGCAAGCTATTCATGAACTTGGTTGGCCGGTGAAGGATCATGGCTGAAGCCCAGCGGGTGTACGTCAAAAAACTGATTTTCAATGAGGAAACCTAGCACAAAACAACAAAAAGGGCCAGCACTCGGCCGGCCCTTTTCCTCTTCTGTTTTGAATCCGGGATCAGAACTCGAAGGCAAGCTGGGCGGTCACCAGATCCCGCTCGTCGTCATTCTCGAATTCACCGTGGAGATATTCGACAGCCAGGGTGGTGTTTTCAAACAGGCCGTAGCTGGTAACGATGCCGTACTGCTCGTCGGGGAGCAGATCGCCGAGGTCGTCGCCGCCTTCGTAGCGCAGAGCTACTTCAAGGGCTTCGGTTATGGCGCAACCGACCTCAAAATTCCAGGTTTTGGGTTGCAGCTTCCCCCCCCCGTCAAAGGCCAGCTCGCCGGCTTCAAACTTGTTCAGGGCACCGACATATTCAGCGATCAGGAACCAGCGCTCCTGCAGAGTGGCGCTGGCAAAGGCGCCAATGCCGCCGACCTTGTCGTCGATGGCGGCACCGTCCACGCCGTCTTCATCCTGCAGGGTATCGCTGTCGGCGATGTTGGAGATCCAGGACAGTCCGGCGGCCAGTTCCAGCCCGGGAACTGCTTTTTCCGGAAGGCTGAACGCGCCGCTGGCCACAAAACTGTCGATATGGTCGGCCTTGCCATCCTCATCCATATCGCCGTTGAAGGCACCGAAGGACAGGTCGAACAGGTCGTTGGCATAGCCGACGATGACTGCCGATTCGCGGGTTTCCCCAAGTTCAAGGGTGTTGGGATCGCTGATGAAGTGGCTTTCGAAGTTGCCGAAAGGCACGTACATTTTGCCGGCCTGCAGGTACAGGGGCAGGACATCCTCGCCGTCGAGGCGGATGAAGCCTTCATCCACTATCAGGTTATTGTCGTTTTCGTCTTCCTCCCACAACAGCAGCACGTGGCCGGAGACGTGCTTGATGAAATCGACGTCGATGCCTAGTTCTACCGTTGCCAGCGTTAGGCCGCTGGAATCCTCGTCAGCGGCGGCAGGGTCGTCAAAGTCAATATTTTCGTAACCGGCTTCCACTTCGATCAGGCCGCTCAGACTGATGCGATCCAGCCAACCGCTGAGGCCGCCCATGGATTCTTCAAGTTTACTGACTCTGGTGGCCAGGCTGCTCTCATTTGCAGCCTCTGCTGCAGAGGATAGCGAGGGAAGCGTGAAGCACAGGGCCAAAGCCAATATTGCCGACAAAATTCTTCCAGCATTCAACATGATGTAACTTTCTCCTTTTGATTGAACTTTTGATTGCATGTGCCGCAACCGCCGTTGCAGCAATTACTTTTTGGTGCGCGGAATTTTTTGATTAATTGGCGAACAACGCTGACCAATGCCGTCAGGACAATCGTGGCAACCAATAAATTTTCCATGTCGTTACCCTCCAAATATCCCTGTTGAGCCGATCTGGTAGACAAGAACGGAAAGCCCGAAGGCGAGAGTGGTATTAAAGATGATGGAAAAAGCTCCCCATTTCCATGAACCGGCTTCGCGGGCAATGCAAACCACCGTTACGAAGCAGGGGGCATAGAAGATGGTGAATATGATCAGGCTCAGGGCTACTATTGGATTCCAGGCCGGGTCATTGGCCAGGGTGTCTGCCAGGGATGCTGTCTCTTCCGGATCGATCTCGCCCAGGGAGTAGGCGGTGCCGAGGGTTGAAACCACCACTTCTTTGGCGGCTAAACCACCGACCAGGGCAATGTTGGTGCGCCAGTCAAAGCCGGCGTACTGGGTTACGCTTTCCATGGCGATGCCGATTTTGCCGGCGACGGAGTATCTGAGGGCCGCTTCGGCTGCTTGGTTGTCGAGGGTGCCGAGTTGCTCCTCCAGGGAAGGCTTGTGAATCTCATCATCGTGGGCCGGTTCCGCAACGACCGCCTGAGGGGTTGTCGCCACCAGGGTCTGGCGCTGCAGGTCGAAGGCTTGTTGCTGTGTCTGCGGCAGGCCGGGGAAGGTCATCAGGGCCCATAGCACGATAGAGATTCCGAGAATGACTGTGCCGGCTTTTTTGACGTATTGCCAGGTCCGCTCCCAGGTATGGATCGCCAGGCCGCGGAAGGTCGGTAGCCGGT
>CAZKQY010000409.1:0-5200 GCA_964555005.1 uncultured Syntrophotalea sp.
TTCATTTTTTAATCTGTTTTTCCCGTTTGATCTATCTCAAACATCTGCTATTTAGTTTTCAAAGACCCGTTTTTCTTTCCCGCCGCCCAATGGCGACAGCGGCAGACTCTATCCAATTGCTCTCAACCCGTCAAGCACTTTTTTTATTTAGTTTGATTTTTTTTCGCTTACCCATCTGTCACCCTTAAGGCAACACCTTTTCGGCGATGAATCAAACTGAATCTGGTTGAGTTATGAAAGAACCATGCCTATCCCCCTGTTGCGGGGAGGGCCAAGATAGCGATTATGCTGTCGGCTGTCAACTCTTTTTCTAAGTTTTTTTCACTATCCCAGTTATAGACAAAAAACCCAGCCAGCGCACCGGTAAACAACAGCGATCCGATGACCACGAACCTAGCCAAAAACGACCCGCGCAAAGCGCCGCTTACCGACCTGCAAAACGACCTCCCCTGCGGGGGCCACCTCCAGGTCGGCATCCGTCACCTTTTCACCGGCCAATCGCACCGCCCCCTGCTTGATGAGACGGCGAGCCTCGCCGTTACTGGCGGTAAGCCCGGCGTCGGTGAGGAGACGACAAATCCAGATCGGCTGATCATCCGACAAAGCGAAGACGGGAATATCGTCCGGCACTTCTTTCTGCTTGAACTGCTGAACAAAATCCTGCTCGGCCTGTTGAGCGGCAGCCTGGTCATAAAAGCGGGCCACCAGCTCCCGAGCCAAGGCCTTTTTACTTTCCATGGGATGTGCACCGCCATCCTTGCCGACCACCCCGTCCTTGATCCGCTGCAATTCGCAAAGGTCAACGTCTGAGAGCAATTCATAGTAGCGCAGCATCAGTTCATCAGAGACACTCATTATCTTGCCATAGATCTCTTTGGGAGGCTCGGTGATACCAATATAGTTGCCGAGGGACTTGCTCATCTTGTTCACCCCGTCAAGGCCCTCGAGCAACGGCATGGTCACCACGGACTGAGGTGCCTGCCCCTCTTGTTTCTGCAATTCCCGCCCTACCAGCAGATTGAACTTCTGATCGGTACCGCCAAGTTCAACATCAGCCTGCAAGGCCACGGAATCATAACCCTGCACCAACGGATAGAGGAATTCGTGGATGGCGATGGGTAACTGGCCGGTAAAGCGTTTGTGAAAATCGTCCCTCTCCAACATGCGCGCTACCGTATAGCGCGATGCCAGGGCAATGAGGTCGGCAGCGGACTTTTCTCCCATCCAGGTGCTATTGAACACCACCTTGGTCTTTTCCCGGTCAAGAATCTTAAATACCTGATCCTTGTAGGTTTCAGCGTTCTGCAACACTTCCTGACGGGTAAGGGATTTGCGGGTTTCGTTCTTACCTGTGGGATCGCCGATCATAGCTGTAAAATCACCGATCAGAAAATGCACCTCATGGCCCAAATCCTGAAACTGCTTCAATTTCTGGATAAGCACCGTATGCCCCAGATGAAGATCGGGGGCGGTCGGATCAAAACCGGCCTTGATTTTCAGCGGCACGCCACTGGATATCGACTTCTTGAGCTTTTCTTCTAGCTCGGTCTCGACTAATACCTCAACGGCTCCACGCCCTATGACGGCCATCTGTTCCCGCACCGATTTCATAACCATATTCTTGTTCACCATTTCAATTTATTTATAGTCATCGGCCACTGCCGCCGCCAGTCCTTTGGCAAAACCAGCAGCTAACACTGAGCCTTTTCCCGAATGCGCCGCACTGCCAGAGCCCGGCCTGTCTGCTCGTCAACGGTGATCAACACACCACAGACAAAGGGGTCTTTTTTAGCCACCTCAAAACGCACCGGCATCTGACTGAGAAACTTCTCGATCGCTTGCTCTTTACGCATACCGATCACCGCATCCAGACTACCGGTCATTCCGGCATCGGACATATAAGCCGTACCACCGGGAAGAACCCTTTCGTCGGCCGTCTGCACATGGGTATGGGTACAGATGACAGCAGAAGCCCGACCGTCCAGATAACAGCCTAGGGCCATTTTTTCGCTGGTTGCCTCGGCATGAAAGTCGATAAATATGATCGGGGTCTGTTGCCGCACCTCTTCAATCAGACCGTCCGCCACGCGAAAGGGGCAATCGAGATTATTCATAAAAACCCGCCCCTCCAGATTTATCACCCCAACCTTGAGACCGGCATTGGTGCTAAAAATACCGGCACCGCGCCCCGGCAAGCCGGGGGGATAATTCGCCGGTCGCAACACCCGCTCTTCCCGATCGAGATAGTCATAAACCTCGCGCTTGTCCCAGATATGGTTGCCGGAGGTGATGACATCGACCCCCAGGTCAAACAACTCCATGGCAATAGGGGCGGTCAGCCCAAAACCGGCGGCGGCATTCTCACCGTTGACCACCACCAGATCGACCTGATGCTCGTCGATCAGCCGATGCAGGCGATCGGACAGGGCGCGCCGACCGGTACGGCCGATCACATCTCCAATAAACAAAATATTCAAAAAAGCTTCTCCAGAACCCTTTTCGCTGCTTGCGAAGGGACTATTTGGCGTAATCGACAGCCCGAGTCTCGCGGATCACATTTACCTTAATCTGACCGGGATAGGTCATTTCAATCTCGACCTTGCGCGCGATATCCTTGGCCAAAACGTGGGAATCGACATCGGACACCTTGTCACTGGCCACCATGACCCGGATTTCCCGCCCGGCCTGAATGGCAAAACAACTGGTAACCCCCTTAAAGGAGGTACCGATGCGTTCCAGATCCGCGAGGCGCTTGACATAGGTCTCCAACATCTCCCGTCGAGCACCGGGCCGGGCACCGGACAGAGCATCAGCAGCCTGAACCAGAACCGCCAGTACGGTAGAAGGCTTTTCATCCTCATGATGGGCGGCCAGGGCGTGAACGACCTTAGGCGATTCGCCATACTTACGGGCCAAATCAGCCCCAATAACCGCGTGGGAACCTTCGACTTCATGATCGACAGCTTTACCGATATCGTGTAACAGACCGGCCCGCTTGGCCTGCTTGACATTAATGCCCAGCTCCGCCGCCATGATGCCGCATAAAAAAGCAACCTCGATAGAATGTTGCAGCACGTTCTGACCATAAGAAGTCCGGTATTTGAGTCGACCAACCAACCTGATGATCTCAGGATGAATGCCGTGCACGCCGACGTCGAAAGTCGCCTGTTCACCTGCCTCACGGATAGAACTGTCCACCTCCTCAGCGGCTTTTTCAACGACTTCTTCGATCCGGGCCGGATGAATGCGGCCATCAGCGATCAGACGCTCGAGAGAGATTCGCGCCACCTCCCGCCGCACCGGATTAAAACCGGAAATAATTACCGCCTCGGGGGTATCGTCGATGATCAGATCGATGCCCGTTGCCGCTTCAATAGCGCGAATATTGCGCCCTTCGCGGCCGATAATACGACCCTTCATCTCGTCCGACGGCAATGCCACTACACTGACGGTCTTTTCGGCCACATAGTCACCGGCGTAACGCTGCACCGCCAGAGCTAGAATTTCTTTTGCCTTCTTATCAGCGGTTTCGCGGGCCTCGTCTTCGATCTGCTTGATGCCCTTAGCGCAATCATGGCGAGCCTGACTCTCCATATTGGCCATGAGCTCTTGCCTGGCCTCCTCGGCGCTAAGGCCAGAGAGGTTCTCCAGTGTCACCCGCTGCTCGACGATCAGCTTGTCGACCTCGGACTCCCGTTGCTTAAGCCGATCTTCAAGGCCCCCAAACTGCTTCTCCCGCCGGCTAAGCTCCTCTTCCCGTTCTTCCAGATGGGTCAATTTCCGATCCAGGTTCTCGTCACGCTGCAGCAGCCGCTTCTCCTGAGCCTGGAGTTCGCGACGCATTTCCCTAGATTCACTTTCCCACTCAGTCTTGGCCCCCAGAAGAGCATCCTTGGCCTGAATAGCCGCTTCCTTGCGGATGATATCCGCCTCTTTCCCAGCCTCGGCCAGAATCTGGGTTGCCGACTGCTTGGCCGCAACGACTTGGGAACCGGCAATTTTATTACGCAACACCGCCCCAATCACGGCTCCCGCTAACAGAGCGACACCGATCAACAACCATGCAATCTCTATACTCAAAGCACTACCTCCTCAGATTGATGAAAACTGCGAAACCGGTGGGGGACAGGATACGAAATCGTAACGTCCCTTTTCGGTGATAATTATATCCATGTGAACATCATGACTCTCGGCTGGCAATCGTTCAAGCAACTGCAGCTCAAAACACAAACCAACCAAACATCCCGGACGTTGCAAAAAATGCATAGCCCGATCGTAAAAACCTTTACCATAGCCCAGACGCCCCCCTTGGCGATCAAACCCCACCCCGGGGACCACAACCATATCAAAAGCAGCAGGGGAAAGCAGCTGACGACCTGTCGGTTCCAACACGCCGAAGGACCCGGGAACCAGGTCTGCAGCCTCTGCAACACGCACAAACTCCAGATCGTTGCCTCGAACACGGGGGTAAGCAATCAGTTTGCCGGCAACGCACGCCGCGCAAAACAGTTGCTCGGTAAAAACTTCATTTAAAACCGGGCTGTAGAGAGCAATAACCGTAGCAGATTGGAACTCGACGGACTGCAACAATCTCTGCTGAATCTGCAAGCTGTAACTCAGGCAGGTTTCGACCGCCAGATGTTTGCGCCGGGCGAGCAGGTCGGATCTAATCGATCTCTTGGGCATAGGTAAAGATCTCCGTTGGTATTCGGAGATCTCTGCAGAGAAGCATTAAGACAGGAACGCAGGTGGGTCTAATCCGGGTTGGGCAGAAAAACAGCAAGGCCAATTGCAAAGAGTGTTTGCGCCGTCAGCTCGTAGCGACCACTCACGGTCGGTTCAAACATTGCCGTCGACAGCAAATCCTAAGACTTTTATGCAATTTATAACGGCCAACGCCCTTACAAGAAGACGCGAAAACTTTATACTGAATCAAGGCTGTTCAACCGGATTAACAAAAGCGCCTGGTTAAATTATAGCGCATTCGGGCTACCAATCTGTCGATCTATCTTGAATTCTTTCCGCAGAGAACAATTAGGCCTGAGATATCGGCCCATCAGCCAACGCATCAGAATGAACTTAGTACCCAGCAACCCATAATCTATCGCATCTTGCTGGTTCTTTGTCGCGTCAACTGCATTACGAGCAACGCTGATTAGCACCGGTTAGGCAGCGCTGGTCATGCCTTGTTGACCCACCA
>CAZKQY010000410.1:0-21945 GCA_964555005.1 uncultured Syntrophotalea sp.
GGTTTGTTTTGATGGTTGGTTATTGTCCGGCATTCGTCTGTGTAATTCTGTGTGCGTCTGTGGCAAAGAATCTTTACGTATTACCACGGCCCCACACGGACAGAGGCGTACAAAAACAGGTTTGTTTTGATGGTTGGTTATTGTCCGGCATTCGTCTGTGTAATTCTGTGTGCGTCTGTGGCAAAGAATCTTTACGTTTGAGGTAATCGATGATTCCTGTGCTTGCCCGAAATCTATTCCGTCTTCAAGAGCTGGTCCTTGGCCGTCCCAGTTTTCGCATTCTCTCCGAGTTGCTCAAGAGTGAACGCTGGCCAATCGAGCGGCTTGAAGCGTTGCGCCTTGGGCGGTTGCAACAAACGGTGCAATCGGCCTATCAGCACACCCCTTACTGGAAAGAGGTGATGGACGCCCATGGCATCCGGCCCGACGGCATCTGTTCCCTTGACGATCTGCGCCAGTTTCCCTTGTTGGAGAAGAACACCCTGCGGGTGAAGCGCGAGGAGATGGTCTGGCGCGGCGAAGGCAAGCGGCTGCAGCTGGTGCGCACCAGCGGTTCGACTAACGAAGCGCTGGAATTTTATACCTCCTCCACCCGCGAGGCCCATATCAATGCCGGTCGCATGCGGGGCCATGAGTGGCTTGGGGTGCGGCGCGGCGAAAAGGAACTTTATTACTGGGGCTCTCCCGTTGAGCTCAGCAAGCAGGATCGCATCAAGCGCCTGCGAGACTGGCTGATCAATGACGGCTTGAGCAACGGTTTCGAGGTTACACCGGAGAGGCTTAAGGGATATTACGCTCATTGGCTCGCCTGGCAGCCCAAATGCCTGTTCGGTTATCCGAGTACCTTTGCCTTGACCGTCACCATTGCCGAAGTGCTGGGTTTGGATTTAAAGGTCCTGCGCAAGCGGGGGCTAACGGTGATCGTGACCACTAGCGAGATGCTATCGGATGTAGATCGTCAGCTTATCGCAGACGGCTTCGGGGTGCCGGTTTACGATTCCTACGGATTGCGCGAGGCCGGTCTGATTGGCCATGAGTGCGAAGAGGGCACCATGCATTGCATGGATGAGCAGGTGCTTCTTGAGACCGTTGACCCTGACACACTTGAGCCAACCGATGGTGAGGGGGAGCTGGTAGTGACCAACATTGTTGGGGCGGCGTTTCCTGTAATCCGCTATCGGACCGGAGATATTGTTACGCTGTTCAACGAGCCCTGCGCCTGTGGTCGTAACCTGTCCAGCATCAAGGTCAGTGGTGGGCGGGCCGTTGAATTTATTGTTACCAAAGCCGGCAAATGGGTGGTTGGTTATTCCTTTATTTATATTGCCCGCTCTGTCCAGGGAATTGTTAAGTTTCAGGTTTTACAGGAGCGAATCGGAGAAATCAACATTCGTTTGGCTGTGGACAATCGCTTTCCGGCTGATGGTATTGAGCAAGTAAAAGCACAGGCTGCAAAACGTCTGGGTGGTGATGATACGATTTTGGTAGATATTGTTGATGACATCAAACCGGCCCGTTCAGGGAAGTACCGTCCGGTGATCAGTAAGGTGGCGGAAGAGTTGTATAAAAATAAGTCCTTCACCGCCTGAATGCCTGAACCGATATCGCCACAGACACACACGGACAAGAGCAGACACGGGCAACGCTAAAGAAGTTAAACTTCTCTCTTTTGACAGGATAGGGAAGGACTAAACCTAATGTTAGCGACTGAAATCAACCCAAAAACTCAGGGTAAGGTCTTGTCCGCCTTTGTCTGCGTGCGTCTGTGGCAAAAAGTAAGGTTGGGGGCCTGGTTTTGAAATTCATGATCGCCGTTGATTGCGAAGGAGCGGCCTGCGTGGTTGGTGAACCCGGCAGGTCACTCAGCAATTCAATTAACATGCAGTTTGCCCGTGAACAGGCTACCCGTGAGACCAATGCTGCGGTTCGGGCTCTGTTTGATAGTGGAGCAGAACAAGTTGTCGTCTGGGATAACCATGGCGATGGCGCAAATCTCGTTTTCGATCAGTTAGATCAGCGTTGTGAGGTTTTGTTAGGCACCGGTTTTAACCGACGCTTTCCCGAGTTGGATGAAACGTATTCCGGAGTGTTGATGATCGGTTATCACGCCATGGCGGGAACAGCCAACGCTGTGCTTGCTCACACTTACAGTTCCGAGGCTCACCGTGCCATCCGTGTTAATGGGCTCGACGTTGGTGAGATCGCTCTGGATGCTTCGGTGGCAGGGGAGTTAGGGGTGCCAGTCCTCTTTGTTTCAAGTGATGATAAGGGTTGTAAAGAGGCCCTTCGTTTTATGCCTTGGGTTGAGATGGTTTCTACAAAAAGAGGTTTGGGCCGAAACTGCGCACACAGTAGGCACCCTGCTGTGGTTGAAAAATGGATCTGTGAAGCTGTCTGCCGGGCGGTCGAGAATATTTCTATGAAAAAGCCATTTGGTTTTAAGAATCCTGTGAAGATTGAGATTCAGTTTGAAAAAATTATCCAGTTGCTAAAGGCGCGGATTCGTTGGCATGGGTGGCGTGTTTCAGGGGTGAGAACACTGGAGGCTTCATTGTCGAATATGTTGCAGTGGAAATGCTGATGTCGGGGATCTATTAATGGCTAGTGGAAGAGTTATTGCGCGTAATCTCTTGGCAAATTGGATCGGCCACGGAAGCAACCTCGTGGTCATGTTTTTTCTGTCGCCTTTTATTATCCACACGTTGGGTCAAACCCAGTATGGTATTTGGCAGATATTGACTGTCCTGACCGGATACATGGGGGTTCTTGATCTTGGCGTCCGTGCTAGTACCGGCCGCTATATTGTTCTCTACCTTGGCAAGAAGGATTTTGTTAAGGTTGATGAGACTATTCGGACCGGGTTAGGGATGTACTCGGCCTTGGGCGGTTTGATATTGCTTGCCGGTTGCATTCTTGGGGTCCTGTTTCCACGACTGTTTCCTACGGTACCTCAAGAATACAGTTTTACTGTGGCCATCCTTCTGCCGATGCTGGCCGTGAATATCTGGATTTCCGCTGTTCGCACTGTGCTTTCCAGCGTGTTGGTGGCACATGACCGATTTGATCTCGCTCGTGGCTCAGACTTGGTGATGCTTGCGGTGAGAACACTGGGTACTATTTTCGCGCTGGTCTGGGGTTTCGGTCTGGTTGGATTGGCCGTGGCGGTGATTGGCTGCAATATTGTCGGCTTGGCCATAAATTATTTTCTCGCTAGACGAGTGCATAATGGCCTCAAGCTATGGCCCTTACAGCTGAAAAAAGGGCGAATTCGCGAGCTATACAAATATGGTATTGGCGCTTTTGCCATTACAGTTTGTGGCAAGGTTATCGGTCAAACAGATTTAATCCTTGTCGGTAACCTGATAAACCTGAATGCGGTTGCGGTTTACAGCGTTGGGGCGATGTTGCTCTATTATTCGGATACTCTTCTCGGTCAGATCACGACCACCCTTTTCCCCCCTATGCAACGGGCGATAGCCGCAGGCGAGATGGACTTGGCGCGCCGATTGGTTTTCAGGCAGGTCAGGCTGTCCATGGTTTTTGGCCTATTAATGTATATAGGGTACTTCACCTTTTGTGAGTCTTTTGTTCGGCTATGGATGTTTCACCCCGATACTTTTCCCATGGAGTCAGTTAGAACCGCGGCTCAGGTGATGGCGATCCTGTCTTGTTCAAAACTGTTACTCCTGTTTGGCTTTGGCAGTAGTTCTGTCCTCGCGGCGACCGGTCACATAGGTTTAGCAGCCAAAATGACGATAGTTGAGTCTCTTGCGAACTTGTTACTTTCTATCGTTTTTGTTGTCGTTTTTGATCTGGGGCTTGCAGGAGTGGCTTTGGGTACTCTGGTCGCTCGTCTTTTTACTTCGAGCACTATTCTTCCGTTGTACGCATGTAGCAAAATTGGAATTAATATATGGCGCTATGTGTTCGATATAGGAGGACGGGGGTTGCTGGCTGGAGGGGGGTTTCTTGTAGCTTCCTGGGGAGTGCAACATCTGCTTCCGTCTGCTAATTGGGTAGAGTTTTTTCTGCAAATTGGTGTTGCAATAGTGGTGTATTGTCCTATCGCTCTTCTTTTTCTTGTGCCAGAGGATGATCGTCGGTTCATGATTATGAAATTGCGCAGTTTTTCCCCTGGTTTATAAATTATGTTTTTTGGTCTTCAATCGCATCACAATGTAACTTTGTTCGATCTATTTTTGAGGGAAATTATGCAAACAGAGAGTATGGGCATGGGTTTTTGTCTGATAAACACGCCATTTGCAGTTAATCAAAAGTGGGGAGTTTTTGCATGAAAATCGCTGCCTGTTTTTCTACGTCTTCTGTCGATTGTTGGTCTGCTGTTGAGAAAATGACCGGATCAATGCGTCTTTCTGAAGATCAGGAGACAGGGGTTTTCACTGTTCCAGGTGGTGCTATCGGGTATGTCGCAGGCACAGAGCGTTTTTCGATGATCCCGCTACAAAAAAAAGCACTCAGCGGTAATGTGCTTTTGGTGAGTGGTGTTCCTATTGATTTACATGATTCACTTAATGGGAAGCTTGAAAAGATTGTCACCGCCGATTATCGTCAGGCGGCGGTGTTGCTACAAACTTTGGATGGTGCCTTTGCTGCCTTATTTTGGGATGCTCGAAATGAAAAACTGGTGATTGTTAATGATTGCCTTGGCATTCAGCCGCTTAATATTTTCAGAAAGGATGATGTGCTGTTGCTGGCAACAGAGTTAAAGGCATTTCCTGCCAGTGGTTTTGTCAATGCTGAAATGGATCCGGTTGGTTGGGGGGCGTTTGTATCTTTAGGTTTCAATATCGGGATGCGCACTCAACTGGCGGGGGTGAACCTTGTTGATGCGGCAACCCTGATGGTGCTGGACGCAAAGACAGGCTCGCTTGATTCAAAGACCTACTGGTCCCTGCCTGAGCCTTGTCCAGAAATGACGTTAGAGGATGTTGATACTGCCGAGATGTTACGGATCATGCAGCGGGAAATCGAATGTTACACGGAACACTCTCGTCAGGGAACTGTGCTGTTAAGTGGAGGTTTTGATTCGCGGCTTATATTAGCACTTCTTAAACGTCTTAATATCGATTGCAAGGCGATGACGCTTGAACATCCGAAATTCGGTTTTGGTATCGATGGCAAAACCGCCATGCGTATTGCCAAGAAGCTTAACTGTAAGGATGTCTCACGGGTGTATCCGGAGAAAGACTATTACTCGTCGCCAGCTTATCTTCGTTATCTGGTCATGGATGAAGTGACCAAGCCGAGCATGCTCCTGTACATGAGTACTAATGTTTCAGCGGCACTCAGACCAGAATTTAAGGCAGTTTGGGAAGGACTGGGACCCGGATTTGTCTTTGCTCCTTCGTACCCTGTCCCTGGTGGTTTTGCGTCTTATCTGAAGGATCGCTGTAAAGGTCGGGATACTTTACATTGGCAGGTTGTGTTTTCTATGTTCTCTCCCACGATGGGGAAGTCGATGTATGATGACTTTCGTCAGGAGCTGGACTCCGAGATGGGAAAATACACCGATGATGATTACTGTACTGCTCGGTTTCAGATGGCTAACCAGATGCGCCGCTATCTGGCCCCTTGTCCGACGAGTGTTTACGCCAATACAGTTTTGCCTTTTACTCCAGGGTTGAGTAAGGATCTCTGGAATCTGGCTGGACAGATTCCGCTCAGCGTTACTTCTGACATGAAACTGTATCTCCATCTTTTCAAGCAGCACCTTCCCGAAGCTTTTAGCGTACCAGTCTGCTCCGGTGGAAAGCTCCTGAGCCGAAAGTCTTTTTCCCCTGAGCTTTGGTTGCGGGAAAAGTACAACTCCCTCGGCCATACGGGTCGCTATTATTGGCATCGTTTGCCCCGGTTGCCGGTAGTTGGCCCCTTCGCCGAGAAAGTCGGTCTGGTTTCTTTGTCAGATAGAGACCACAACGAAATGCTGGATCTGGTTGTGCAGATGGTTTCACCGGCCCACCCGGATTTAAACGCTGATGCCGTGCGAAAATTGCAACTGGCGGTTGCCCCGCATAGTTGGGAAACTCGTCTTGGTCGCCGTATGTTATTTTATTGGCAGACGTGGCGATGGATAATGGAAGGTCGCTTGACGGCTAATAATGCCGAGTCTTTTTTACAACAGAATTCCCCCCATAATATTGTGAGCAGCCAAGGATGAGATTAGATCTGAAACTTGTATCCTCCTGGCCTAAGCTTGCCTGGGTCGCACGATTTTCTGCCTTGAGTGATGTGATCACGGTTTTTCATGGCCCGTATGTGGAAGCCAGTGATCAATGGTGCGTTGAGGCTGTTTGGGCAGGTGATTATGCAGATGGTGACTTTGACAAAACCGATTTGATCTTTGGCAGTGGTATTCGCTGCCGTGATAGTAAGGTTGTTTTTGTCAGTAGCGGCACGACCCTTGATCGCCTGTGGCACTATCGTCGCGGTGATACATGGTACGCTGCCAACTCTTTCCCGGCACTTCTGGCTGTTGCTGAAATTTCGATTGCTGACACCCCTGGATCATATGTTCGTGATGTGGATACGATTATGTTGGGGGTGGCCGACTATAAGAGATTGTTGCCATGCAACGATGGTCGGCTCGGTGTCGTCTATTTCAATAACCTATTGTGGGATGGGCAGGAGCTGGCTGAGGTGGACAAGGTCGATACGGCGCCAATCTTCGACAGTTATGAAACCTATGCAGATTATTTAATGAAGAGTGCGGAGCTATTGGCAGAGAACATGTACGATTGCAGCCGCTCACATCGCATAGCCCCACTGGTCACTGTTTCACAAGGGTATGATTCTTCAGCGGCAGCGGTCATTGCACGCCATGCCGGATGTCAGCAGTCGGTGACCCTTAAGCAGTCAACAAGCATCTGGCGAGGCTCAGACTCCGGTGAAGAGGTAGCAAGTTCTCTAGGCTTGGGCTGCACGACTTATAATCGGACTTCCCGCAGTTATCCCTTGGAAGAAACGATCTGGGCGGTCTCCGGCCGGGCCGGAATTCTAAACTGGACGCTATTTGATTATCCTGAACCGTTGAGCCTTTTTTTTACTGCTCCATACGGAGATAAGATGTGGAGTCGCACACGCTGGAGTCGCCGGGATCCTTTTGTGTTTACCGGTCTTTCTCTTGGCGGTCTCGGCGAGTTCCGCTTGTTTAAAGGGGTTTTTCACTGCCCTTTACCTTTTTGGGGGATGCGCCACCTAGAGGAGTTGTGGGACCTCACTGCCTCTGTAGCCATGGGAAAATGGTCGGTAGACGGTGATTACGATCGACCGATCCCTCGGAGGTTAGTTGAGGAGGCAGGGGTGCCTCGTACCGCATTCGGTCAGCGTAAAAAGAATACTTCGCATGATGAGGCGTTGCTCTGGCCATACACTCCAGGCGCGGCGGCATCTTTCCGACGTTTTCTTGTCGCAAAGGGAATTCCGACAGCAGCTCCGGCCACCACGTGGTTGCGGCGGTATGTGGCCAAATTTGCTCATTTTGTTGAAGCGAATATGCCCCGATCGCTCACCCGATCAGTACGACGGCGACGAAAAGAAGCTATGACCGATTCTGCAGAGCTTCTGTTCCGGTGGTCTAATACTGAGCTGAGTCAAACATATCGGGCGGGGCTTGTTGATTCTATACCTGAATTCATGTGCGAGAAAGAGGGGCCAGATATGGCTGGTTCTTGACCGATCTGGTTGGTAGTTGTTCTATAAGTTGAGCTTCATCATAGATAAGGTTCTCTGTATGTCGAAAATTTGTGGCTTGATTTCTGAAAAATTGAGTGAACAACTTGTACCGATGTTTGATCGAATGTACGAGGCCTCTTGGCAACCTTGCTATCAACGCCGGGACGTCTGGTCGAATGGTCTGGCCGGGTTAGGTCACTTTGGCATCGGAGCGGTAAATACTGAAGAGCAACCCCTTGTCGATGCGCAATCGGCGGTATCTGCTGTCTTTTGTGGAAAAATCTTCGATTATGATGCCGAACGCCGGTTTCTTGTCGAAGAGGGGGTGCCATTCCAATATCCCGGAAATGACGGTGAATTTCTGCGCCACTGGACGTGCCGCAGGGATATCTCGACTCTACGGGGTGTCAATGGCATTTTTTCCCTGGCCGTGTGGAACCCTGCTGAGCGTAAACTCCTGTTGACCGGTGACCGTTACGGTTTCCGTCCCCTCTATTATTATCATGACAAACAACGTGGTATTCTCGCTTTTTCGTCTGATTTAAAAGGCATTCTGGCCACTGGATTGCCCTCATTAAAAGTCAACTGGCGGGCTGTAAATTCTTTCCTTCATCTCGGGCATCCGCTGGGTAAGGATACTTTGTTCGAGGGGATTTATCGTCTGCCGCCGGCTGGCGTCCTGATCTTTCAGAATAATTGTGTGCATGTTTCTCAGTACTGGAGCTTGATGGAACTGCCCGTGCAAGAAGGCATGACCGTGGATGAGGCCGTCGACGGGTGTGTCGATTTGTTCCGGCAGGCTATCCAGCGTCGTATCCAAACACCGTCCGTGAAGCACATGCTGCTGTTAAGTGGTGGCCAGGATTCACGGCATATCGCCGCGGAACTCAAACGTCAGAGTGTCGATTTCACTGCGTACACGACCACCGGCTTTAAGCCGTCAATAGAGGACAAGGTTCTTGCCGGAGACTTGGCTCGTGCACTTGGTATCCCTCATATTTATGTGCCTCTGCCCAAAAATGGATTTTTAAGCCGGTACTGGCCACGCGGTCATTCCCAAGCTGATTATGAGGTGGATTTGCACGAATGGATTTTGCCACTTGTTGATGCACTACCGCATGAGCCGCACATCAACTTTGATGGGATTGTCGGCGATACATGTTTGGCCAGCGTATATCTGAAACCGCAACAGTACCAAATGGCCAGGAGGGGTCAGCTTGATGACCTAGTTAAAGGTTTAGTGGAAAGGGAGCACCGGCCACCGATATTCCACCCATCCATTGCACGGCATCTGGCTCGAGGGGATCTTTATGATTCCATTAGAGAGCAGTTTCAGGCGTTTGCGGGTCACCCTAATCTGATCAACTTTACTTATATGACGATGCGCACAACACGAGCTATTCCCTTGTTTGCTTTCAAAATGGTATTGGAGAAGGCTGAAAGCTTCTTTCCTTTTGCTGACAATGATTATTTCGATTTTGCCATGAGTATTCCTCCGGAACATAAACTGGATGGCAAGTTACATCGGCTAGTTCTGGATCGGGCCTATCCGGAATTGCGCGGGGTTCCAACGACCAAAGAGGTTAATCGCGACGATTACAGGTTGGATGAGATCAATTATCTTGGGCAGAAGCGTCAGTATTTATTGCAAGGACTGGGGCAGATGCTTCAGGGTAAGTTATGGATTTATAACCGACGTACTGCCTTGCCCAGACTCTTGCGGGATATGGGTAAAGCATCCTTAGGGCGAGACGACCGATTTTTCCTTTGTAATCCAGCCAATGCAGTTCTGGCCGAGTGGTTTGATCGTTATTTCCCCGATGGGGTGGAATGACCTTGGTGGTAATAGCCTGCTGAACCAGTTATAGGAGCGATTTTGTAAATGAGATTTTTGCATATATCTGCATTGCCTGTTTGGCCATTAGAAGGGAAGGGCGGGATGCCTTCTCTGCGAGAGACTCTGTGTGGTCATGTGCGAGGTGGGCATGACGTGGTACTTGCGCTGCCAAAATATAACGTTATTGGTGATTATGCCAAACGCGTTACAGTACGTGACGATGAAGGGTATAAAGTTCTTTTGGTCCCATGCCGATGGGCCCCGGGCTTGGCGTTGGTGCGTCGTTTTGCCCGCCGGCTAGGAGGAGGCAAGGAGTTGCCTTATTTGTTGAGATGGATTCTTAACTTGTCCTTATGTCTATTTCTCACCCTGAGTTTGGTTCTTACCGCACTTCGTTTGCGTTTTGTTGACAGGCAAAATTATGATCTTGTTTATGCGCACAACCAATATTCATCATTAGCAGGGTGGATCATTGGAAAGCTTTTTAGCGCTCCTAACGTCACTCGTTTATATGGAACCTTTCTTGCTGACTTGATGAAAAAACCACTTGTTTGGTTGCGCTATCCGGTTGCTACCGCAGGTTTTTTGATACCTCATTCGCTGTTAATTTGTGCCAACGATGGAACGCGTGGAGATGAGGTTGCTGAAAAATTAGGAATCGATGTTTCGAAATTTCGGTTCTGGCAAAACGGTGTCGACTTGCCAACACATCCACCAAGCATCACTCGTGCTGATCTTCTTGATCGGTTCCCTGACCTTGGATTAAAGATTGATTGTAAGTGGATTCTTTCCTGCTCGAGAGTGAGCTACTGGAAACGAATTGACCGCATGCTCCATGCTTTGAAGTATGCGTATGAGAAGGGATGTAATTGTCAGTTGCTGGTTGCTGGCAACGGGGCTGAGCGTGAACGTCTGTCAGCGCTAGCTTTGGAATTGGGTGTAGCTGATCGTGTAATATGGTTTGGTGCCGTGCAGCATGACCAGATTTGGGAACTGATGAATGTTGCCGATGTGTTCATGATCACCAACGATGTAACCAATCGCTGTAATCCGCTCTATGAGGCAATATGCGCTAGACTGCCAGTTATCTCAGTGGTAGATCCCTCAACAGCCGACCTGCTGAAACATGGAGAAAATGCGCTTTTATCTGATAAGCAGGACCTGCAAAGATTGGGTGTGAATTTAACAAAAGTCTGCCAAGATGCCGCTTTGGTTGCTGGGATTCGCGAGGCACAGCAGGTTCATGCTTCCGGTTTCTGGTCTTGGTCTGAACGGTTGGAAACTGAGGTGAAAGAGCTCGAAAGTCTTGTTACTACTGGAAAGCTCCTTGTTTCCACTACGAATTGAAAGATTTTTATAATGTTTACTGCAAAATGCTATCAGCGCATAACTGAAAAGAAGGATAGAGGAGTCGAAAAACTTTTGGCCAAAACACAGTTTTTGCCATATGAAAAGATAAGAGAATACCAGTTTGAAAAGCTTAAGAAGCTTCTCGCTCATGCATGCTTGAACGTGCCTTATTATTCTCGACTTATTACGGACCTCAGGGCTGAGCCACAAGATTTTAGAACATGGCAGGATTTTAAACTAATTCCTTTTCTAACCAAGGGAATTATTAAAAATAATTTTGAAGACTTGATCGCAAAAAATGTTAACAAAAGTGAACTCATTCAGAATGCCACCGGAGGTTCTACTGGTGAGCCTCTATCCTTTTATCAGGATAAAAATTACAAGTTATGGGCTGATGCGGCGAGAAGAAGAGGTTGGTACAATCTTGCAGATTGCGAATATGGGGACACTTGTGCAGTCATTTGGGGGGCGATGCACGAGGTCAAAGAGAATTTTTCGTTTTATGAGAGGGCTCGCGATCTTTTTAAAACAGGGGAAGTTTGGCTCAACGCTTTCAATTTGAGTAATGATAGGAAGTTGGAGTTTCTCAGAATTTGTAAGATAGTAAGGCCTAAATTACTCAGGGGATACACAACCGCCATTGCAGACTTTGCAAGGTTCCTTGAAGAAAACAAACTCACTTTTCCGAAGGTAAAAGGTATAATCCTCTGTGCCGAGACTGTTACTGATGACACTCAGCAGTATATTGAATCAGTATTAAACGCTCCGTCCTTTAACACTTATGGTGGGAGAGAGTTGAGCCTGATTGCTATGCAGTGTAAATACAAAAATGGTTTGCATGAAATATCTGAAAATAATTATGTGGAATATGACCCTATAGAACTTGAAGGATATGAGGGGGCCGGTGATATGGTTATTACTAACTTGAATAACTATTCTATGCCCTTTATTAGATATAAAAATGGAGATATTGGAGTCCCTGGGAGAAAAATAGAGTGTGGCTGCGGAAGAGGTCTGCCTCTTATCCATAAGGTTGTTGGCCGGACAACAGAAGTTTTTACTTTTGCAGACGGGACCCGGATTGCGGGTGAGATGTTTATTCATCTAATGAAGGGCTTTCCTTTAAATGAATATCAATTTGTGCAAGTTTCTAAATATAAGGTAATTCTTAAGTATATAAAAAATAGTAAAATAGATTCTGTTTTGCTGGATGAAATTAGAAATACTTACGCTGGTTATCTTCCTGATAGTGTTGTTCTCGAGTTTGATAGTGTTGATAAAATAGATAAAACCAAAACAGGAAAGTTCAAATTTATTTTGAGTGATTTTTCTGATGGTAATTTATTGTGAATCCTATTGATATATTTAGCCCAGACCAATACCTTCCTAATGTATAAATATATTGTGTTTTTCAGAGAGAAATTATGCCACTGAGAGCTATAGCTTTTTTAATTGTTTTTTTATTCCTTTCCGGTGGTGCATTAGTGGAGCCGGTCTTTGGTATTTTAGGGTATATGGCACACTACATTATCGGTGCTGAAAAACAGTGGTGGCATGCTCCTCTGAACTCATTAGGGATAAGGTATTCCTTAATGTTTGCGACTTTGACTTTTGTTGGAATTGTGTTGAACCGTAACAAGTTGAATTTTAAAACACTGCTTGTTCGGCAAGAGGTTTTGGCTCTTGCCATGCTTTTTTGGATTTGGGTACTTTATTTTATTACCCCTGAGACAGTGGGTCGTTATGCTTTTACTGATCATCCAACCATTAAGTTAACTAAGGTTATGATTTTTGGTTTGATGATGACCCATGTAGTAACCACTCCTAAAAATGTTAACAAAGTTGTTTGGCTTTTTGCGATTTGTTCCTTGCTCATTGGAATTCAAGCTTATGGTGTCCCGCGAAGCGCATTTATTGGTGGGCGTCTTGATGGCCGAGTTGGTGGTTCCGATTTTCTTGATTCTAATGCTTTAGCAGCTTTTATGGTTGCGGCTTCTGTAATTATCGGCACCTTGTTCATGCGCACTTCATTGGCTGGTAAGGCACTTTGCTCTGCCGCTGGGGCTTTTGCGCTTAATACGGTTGTTTTGTGCCGTAGCAGAGGGGCTTTGGTGGCATTGATTGGTGCGGGGGGGGCCATTATTATTTTTTCTCCACGTCACCTTAGAAGGAAAATGATTTTAGGTGCTCTATTGGCGCTTGTGGTTTTAATTTATGTGTCGGATCCTCAATTTATTGCACGTATGGGGACCATTTCTAAGCATGCCGACTCTGTTTTAGCTGGGGATGAATCAAGTGACCGGTCAACCATGATGCGGATTGAGGCATGGACTGGCGGGGTTAAGATGTTTAAGGATCATCCGTTAGGGGTTGGAGCAGGGAATTTTAATCAATATATAGGGATATATTCTCCAGATGTTGAGGGGTTGTCGCCGCATAGTACATACGTTCAAGCAATTGCTGAGCTTGGGATTTTTGGGATAACGCTGTTGGCTGCTTTATTTATAAATGGCGCGTTAGTTATTATGAAGATTTTAAGGGAATCATCCCAATTGCCGGACCCTGATCGATCGATTCTCCAGTGGTCATCTTTAGGCTTTGGTGCGGTTATTGTTGGTTACATGGCCTGTGGATTGACGGCTCACCTATTATATTACGAAGCCTATTGGTGGTTTCTTTTGATGCCTGCATGTTTGCAGAGAGCCAGCACAAATGCTCATGAACTTCATGATTTGTCTCCTTTGGCATCTGCTAGTGTAGATAATAGTGTTCTGTATGACTGAGAATCCTAATAGTCTTGTCCATATACTCCACGTCGTTCCAGGATTAGGCCCCGGAGGGATGGAGCTTGCCATGGCAAGAGTGATTACTGGTTTGGGTAGCGATGGATTTAAACATTCAATTGCCTGCCTGAAGGGTGGTCTGGAAATTAAGGATCATCTGCCAACCGAAACAGATATATACTATTTTAATGCAAAGCCTAATGAGCCTCAATTGCCATTTCGATTGGCAAAGCTCCTTAGGAAAATACGTCCTGATGTTATTCATGCCCGCAATTGGGGGGCTTGGCCGGAGATGTGTCTTGGCCGTTTGTTGGCCACATGGCCACCAGTTTTTTTTATATTTAGCTTTCATGGCCTTGGCAAGGCAGGATATATGCCTTGGCGGCGGCGGATGGCGTCAAAAGTCATGGTGCATTGTACTACGCAACTGTTTACGGTCAGCCGGCAGTCGCGAGATCTTATGGTGGATCACTGGGGGTGGCCAGAGGGGCGGACCCAGGTTATTCCTAATGGTGTTGATACGACTCGATTTTTTCCCGTCACGCGGCTTCGTGGAGATAGGCTTGTTATTGGTTCGGTCGGCAACTTGAGAACGGTCAAGAATCACGCTCTCATTATTAATGCCTGTGCCCGGCTGGTGGAAGAGGGACTGGATCTAGAAATTCGCATCGCCGGTGAGGGTGATCAGCGCGAGCCTTTGACGCAGCTCGCAGAATCTCTTGGCTTAACGGATAGACTTTGTTTGCCCGGGAAGATAACAAACGTTCCCGAATTTTTAAATGGCCTCGATATATTTGTGCTCTCCAGCGATTCTGAACAACACCCTAATGCATTGAATGAGGCCATGGCTTGTGGTGTTGCTTCCATTGCGACCAGAGTCGGCTGTGTTGAAGATCTTTTGGATGGCGGGCGGTGCGGTAAAATTATTGAGCCAGGAGATGTTGATGCTCTTGCGTTAGCGATTCGTGATCTTGCAACACAAGAGTCAACTCGAATGGCTTTAGCTGAAGCTGGATTAAATCAGGTTCGTGATGCTTACAGTCTTGAGGTGATGCTTGATCATTATGAGCAGCTTTATCTTCGAGTTGCGCGCAAAGCCCTGATTAGGTGAGGTTCTTTTAAACTGGGCCTCGACTCGCACAATGTGATTTATAAAGAAATATTTCTATGGTTATCAACTTATAAAGGGTTCAGATGAGAATATTTTTCAAATATACTTCTATAGCTTTTATTTTTATTTTGTTTTTAAGTGGTAACTCCTTTGCTGACAATTATGACCAAACCTTTGTGAAAGCAGTTGGTTTGGCGAGGCAGGGTAATCCCTCTGCAGGTGAGAGGATCCTTACGATCGCTATTAGCAGAGATCCGCGAAGCGTTAAATTATATCTTTATCGTGGAAAGTTTAGGCAGAAATATTCCAATAATAAAGTATTGGCAATATCGGATTATAATATTATAGAAAAAATGGTGGCTGTGCCGCCAATCGAAACTTATTGGTATAAGGGAATGTGTTACTATGACCTTGAATTTTATCAGCAAGCAATAAATGACTATAGTAAAGCAATTAGAATCAAGCCCTCTTGGGGGAAAATTTATTATTATAGAGCCAAGGCATATGCAAAAATTGGCATGATTAATATGGCAGTTAATGATCTTAAAAAACTTGTAAAATATGATAAAAAATACAAGGATAAAGCAAGAGTACTTCATGCTAAATTTATGTCTGGCGATAAAAACTTTTAAAATATAGTCACTGATCGAACTTTTATCTGAGTAGTCATTCTTAATATCTTGTTTCTGATTAAAGAGGATGTTTTGTCTGTATTTAAACAATATAACATTGGTTACATATGTAGTGGTCACCAGTGCGAAAAGGGGCTTGGTGGGAAAGTAGCTTTTCGCTGGATTTCATTTCGTCAAGAAACACACGATTACACATTTTATGACCTGGATACAGAATCCAATAAGTTTGCCAATATATTAGCTTCTCTGGACTTTGTGCCTGGCGATATTCTTTTCACCTTTCTGCCGAAATGTCCTGAGCAGTTTTTTTCTTTTTTGGGTACATTGAAATCTCAAGTGATCTGCGGAACACTGTTTTCAAACTTTGGCGATGAAGCACTTTTGGATCGACTGGGGGACTCAAAAGCCAAGGCTATTATCACCAAAAAGAGTTTTCTGAAAAAGATCAATCGTATCCGCGCTCAACTTCCTGAGTTGAAATACATACTAGTTGTTGATATTGACGAAAATCAAACGGCCGACATTCTTAGTTACTCTGCTTTGATGGCCAACGCATCACACGCTTTCACTACGCTGGTAACCGCTCCGGACACACCTTCAGTACTGCATTACACTTCAGGGTCGACCGGAAAACCGAAGGGTGTGCTGCATGCCCACCGGAGTGTTCTGGCCCAGGCAGCAACTGCCAGGGATGTTTTGAAGCTTGGTGTTGATGATATCTATTGGTGTACAGCGGACCAGGGATGGGTAACCGGGACGTCTTACGGAATTATCGGTCCATGGAGTCTTGGCGTTACGCAGATCCATTATGGGGGTATGTATGATGCCGTTAAGTGGTTTGAAATTCTGCAGAATGAAAGAGTAACCGTATGGTACAGCGCCCCTACCGCCCTGAGGATGCTGATGCGTGAGGATTCCGCGCTTTACCGGAAATACGACCTGTCGAACCTGAAGCATATTTTCAGTGTAGGCGAGCCACTTAATCCAGAGGTTATCCAGTGGGCGAGGGGGCAACTAAAGAAAGAGATTTATGATACATGGTTCCAGACCGAAACCGGAGCTATTATGATCACAAATCGGCCTGGGCTTGAGATTAAACTCGGTTCCATGGGGAAGCCCGTTGACGGGATTAAGGCGGCGATTCTGGCTGATGACGGCAGTCCTGTGCCGGATGGTGAGCAAGGAAATCTGTGCCTTAAGTCCGATTGGCCCTCCATGTTTACAACCTATTTGGATAGCGAAGCGGTTTACCAGCAAAAGTTTCTTGGAGGTTATTATTTTACCGGTGATACTGCTGTTAAGGACCGGGATGGGTACTATTGGTTTAAGGGACGTAGTGATGATGTGATTAATACCGGCGGACACTTGATCAGTCCTTTTGAAATCGAAAGTGCCCTGTTGGAGTTGGATGAGGTAGCTGAGTCTGGGGTAATTGGTGCTCCCGACGACGTATTGTTTGAAAAGGTTGTTGCCTTTGTCAATCTGAGTTCTGGGTATGAAGAAAGTAAAGAACTGGAAATAAAAATAAGACTTTATGTCTCGAATAAAGTCTCTTCCATCGCCACTCCGCAAGATCTTGTTTTTGTTGATAAAATTCCAAAGAATAAAAGCGGAAAAATCATGCGCAGAGTCCTTAGAGCCAGATATCTTGGTGAGGATGAAGGCGATATCTCAACTCTGGAGGATTAAATCAAATGAGTATCATTGATCCATTGACAGAAATATTTCGAGAAGTATTTGACGATGATGACATCTCCTTATCTGGCGATATGACCGCTGATGACGTGGATGGCTGGGATTCTCTCTCGCACGTCAATTTAATTGTGACGATAGAAACCAGATTCAAAATCAGATTCACCCAGAAAGAACTTTTGACCTTTAAGAATGTCGGCGATTTAATGGGAAGCATTGAAAGCAAAATTATTGCATAACGTTTTACTTGATTGAAGTGAGCTGCCCGTGGCGTTTAATTCGTTTGATTTTTTTCTCTTTTTGCCAATTGTCTGGCTGGCATATCTCTTAATGGGAGACAAATTTCGCTGGCTGCTGTTACTTGTTGCCAGTTTAGTTTTTTATGCTTCACTGAAGGTCCCGTACCTGCTTGGAGTTATTGCGCTGGTTACGGTTACGACCTATTTTTTTGGACTTTGGATGGGCAAGGCGCAAGAACCATCCCGCAAAAAATGGCTATTCTATGGCGGTATATCTACAAACCTTTTTATCCTTGTTGGCCTGAAATATTTACCGTTTCTGTCGGAAAATCTGAATCTTTTACTGGGTTTTTTTTCAAGTCCCTTTAGTGTACGCCAAGCGACCGTATTGGTGGCTATCGGAACCTCCTATTATATATTTCAAGCCATATCCTACCTGATTGATATTTATCTGGAAATTGAAGAGCCCGAGACTCACTTTGGTTTTTTTGCACTGTACATGGCGTTCTTTCCAAAGTTATTGCAGGGGCCTATCGAACGAGCCAGAGATCTACTTCCCCAACTCAAACAAAAGTATGAATTTGTTTACGACAACATGCGGTTTGGAATGTTGCTTTTTGCCTGGGGGTTGTTTAAGAAGGTTGTCTTGGCAGATCGTTTAGGTGTCCACGTTGATACGGTGTACGAAGATGTTCATGCTCACCAAGGCCTCTCCCTCCTTTTGGCTACCTATGCTTATGGATTTCAGATCTACTTTGACTTTTCGGGTTACACCGATATGGCTTTGGGAGCAGCCCGGCTGTTTAATATTAACCTGACTCAAAACTTTAATAGTCCGTATCTAGCCACATCGGTGGCTGACTTTTGGCGGCGTTGGCACATCACCTTTTCGCGCTGGATACTCGATTACATTTTCAAACCATTGCAGATGCAGTGGAGAAATTGGAAGAGCTGGGGATCTGCAGCGGCGCTGTTAGTCACTTTTTTTGTCTCTGGAGTCTGGCATGGGGCTAATTGGGGATTTATTGTCTGGGGTTTATTGCATGGCTTGTATATGGCTTGCTCTGTCTTTTACCGACCCTATCAGAAAAAGCTACATAAGGCTTTAAAGCTTAATAAGACGAAATTTCTCAAGGTATGGCAGGTGTTCGTCACATTCAATCTTGTCACCTTTGCTTGGATTTTTTTTCGCGCCAATGGAATAGAAGATGCCCTGTACGTAATAAAAAATCTTTTATCCGCTTTGCAGAATCTTACAAACACTGCAGCTATTGATGCTGCACTGATGCCTGGACATAACCTGGCGAACCTCAAGGCCTTGTTTTTGGCCTTTGCTATCTATGGAACAGTCTCTTTGTTTAAAAATCGAATAGATATTTTCAATAAACCGCTTTGGCTCAGGTGGTCCTGCTACCTGTTACTTTTTTTGTGCATAACGCTATTGTCTGAAACTGCTCAATATGGCTTTGTTTATTATGAATTTTAGACAGCGTAAATTGGGGTATTTTTTTCTAAAATGTTTGTTGTTTGCGCTGCTGCTTTTTGCTGTTGATAGAGTGGTTGGCGTGGTGATTTCTGTTTGGTCTCAAACGAAGGCTACCGATAGAAGGATTGGAGAGGTCTTGTCTGGCAAGATGAACTATGAATTGTTAATTTTTGGTTCATCGCGAGCCGCCCGAAATATTGCAGCGTCTGAAATTTTCAAAAATATCAATACGACTTCTTATAATCTCGGTCTGCCTGGTTCAAATATCGATTTTCATACACAACTTTTAGAGTTGGTTGTTCAAGCAGGGAAAGTGCCTAAATTTGTTATTTTGACGGTTGATAATACGGAGTTGATCGACGACCCCTCGATATATTTCAGGTATGATGTTTTATATCCATATTCCGGCAATGAGTCAGTCAGAAAAATTTTGAGTGAACGAAATCAGCTTAATGACTGGCTTAGTCGGTATAGCTATACATATCGTGAAAAACATGCATTTCTAGAGTCATTTCGACCACACAAAATATTATCATCTGGGCAGGATCCGCAGAATATTATAAAAGAAGATGGTTCTTTAACGCGTGATGGTTTGCCGAAAAATCATGCTAACTTGAAATACAGTGACAAAGCGCTTGAGTATCCAATGCAAAAAGAATCTTCATTGTTGAGGGAAAACTTCAATCGTTTTTTAATTTTATGCAGACAAGAAGGAATACAGTTGTTTCTTGTATTTACACCTTCTTTTTCGAGACCGATGGATGGAGTGTTTGAGAGAATAGTAAGTGTGGTTGGTGAGAAGGGTGTTTGCCTTGATTATAGAAGTAATCCGCTGTTTATGAACAAAAATTTGTTTCGCGATGGTGTGCATTTGAATACTGAAGGTGCAAATATTTTATCAGCATTGATAAGCAAAGATATAAAGACTTATTTAACTGATAAATGACACTAAGGGGCATTAACTATGCAACCGTCTCAACTAACTTATAAATTTGTACCTTTTTTGTTTGTGATTATTTTTTTATTAGTCACATCATCCTTTGCGCTTGAACCTGAAGAAGTACTTGTTATTGCGAACAAAAAGGTTGCTGGCAGTATTTCTCTGGCAAAATACTATATGCAGAGGCGTGGTATCCCCCAAAAGAACCTTCTCACACTCCGAATATCTGATGAGCATTGGTGCAGTCGCGAAGAATATGAGGATGAAGTGGTTCCGGCTATAAGGGGTTATATAGAAAATAAAAATCTTGCTGGAGACATAAAGTGCCTTGTAACAATATATGGAATGCCGCTCAGGATACGGCCTGCTGTGATGACCCGCAATGAAAAGGATCAACTCGCCGAGCTGAAAATAAAGCAAGCGACTATCAGGAAAGCACTAAAGACGGTAGCTGAAGACCAGCCAGGTAAAAAAGAAATTCTGAGAAACGAGCTTAGGGCACTTGGCAAACAGGGTGGGATCATTTCAAAAAATGACCATCGGGCAGCTTTTGATTCAGAGCTATCTCTGGTACTTGTTGAGGATTATCCCGTTGATGGCTGGGTACTCAATCCTTATTATCTTGGCCTTAGGGGTAAAAATACAGGCATTTCAAAAGATAAAGTGCTGATGGTCAGCCGACTGGACGGACCTGATGAGGAAACGGTAAAAAGAATCATTGATGACAGCATCATGGCCGAAAAAAATGGCTTGCAGGGCAGAGCTTATTTCGATGCTAAGAGCCCCAGGTTGAACGATAATAAAAACATGAAATCAGCTTATAGCCAGTACGACAAATCGCTGCATCTGGCTGCAGATCGGGTTAAAAAATCCAACCGGATGCCAGTAACTGTGAATGATAAGGTGCAGCTGTTTCAGGCGGGTGATTGTCCTGATGCCGCGCTGTACTGTGGTTGGTACAGCCGGGCGAAGTATATCGATGCTTTTGAATGGAAGCCCGGAGCCGTAGGCTATCATATCGCCAGCTCAGAATGTACCACCCTGAAGGATGAGAAAAGTCAGGTTTGGTGTAAGATGATGCTTGAAGACGGTGTTGCCGCAACTTTAGGTCCTGTTAGTGAACCTTATCTTCAGGCATTTCCGCCTCCTGAGATGTTTTTTGGTTTGTTGGTTGACGGATATTATAGCTTGGCTGAGAGCTATATCCTTTCGTTGCCCTATCTATCATGGCAAATGGTTTTGGTGGGTGATCCTCTGTATCGACCGTTTAAAAATAAAGTCAAAGAGCCTTGAAATAATTTTTATTTCCTCTCTGCCACTGAATCGCTGGAGGATTTTTTTCTTGACTCAGGTAAAGTCCTACCGATGTTCGTAGCCGCCACAAATTGACCGGGGCCAATCCTTTAAATTCAACATTCCCTGCATCGCTTTCTTGTTCTTGTAAGAATTCCTCAGCTAGATTTAGTTGCCGTATAACTATCTCTCCAATTTTTTGCTGTGCTGTTTTATCTAATGCTGTCAAGAGCGAAAGATACTCAACATCCTGCTGCCCTCGCCGAAAAGCCTTCAGACGGACGCTTGGCATCGGACCTGGTATTCCAATGGTACCCCCTGGGTAGATCAACGCATTCTGGTCAGCACCTGTCCATGACCGTGGTTTCCCAAGTGTCTGCCAAGGTACGACACCATCTAATCCATTAGCCCATGTCTCCAGACACCATCCGACCGGCTGAAAATTGCTCTGCTCGATCCGGTTGGTCGAACCGTAGTTGTAGGTCGTTTTTTCTCCTATAGCTTTGCGATCAAGCACCAAACGTTGGTAACGGCGATAGGCTCCCCCAACCACGTTGACGTCCAATACTTCATCCAGTAGGTCACGTTGCCATTGCGGTCGTGAAATGTCCGCACGGAACAAAAGATTGGTTGTTAAGCGAAAATCTTTTACTCCCTCGTGAAAGGCCTGACCATACCAGCGAAGGGCCCAAAAGTCCTGGGTGTTGACCGGTTCGTCAAAATTCCAGGGAGCGGAAGAGGCGTTCCATTTTTCTAGTTTGTTGCTGATTTTGTTGTTCAGATAAAACTCAAATTGGGTTTTGTGCCATCCTTTTTTTTCGATATGTTCGGCGTATTTCCGAACAGCAGCGACAAATTTTTGGCGATATTCGGGTTTGAGAGCGTCTTCG
>CAZKQY010000411.1:0-3341 GCA_964555005.1 uncultured Syntrophotalea sp.
CGGTCATTTCCCGCAGCAGGGCCAGAACCGTTCCGGTGCCGACATATAGGCCCTTGTCTGTAATGATAAAGTGGTCGAGGGTATTAAAGTCACCGCTGCCGGTGATCAACTGGCTAAGTTTTTCAATGGGCTGGTTCTTGTCAATAACCAGCGGTTCGGCGTCCATGAAATTAACAATCGGTTCCCGGCCGTACAGATCGCGACCGTAGCGACTGCCAATGATCTCCATAAAGGTACGGCGCTGGACGATCCCCAGCGGTATGCCCCCCTCGCCCACCACCGGCAGCGTTAGCAGGTTTGCCATGTTACTGAACATGTCGCCGACCTCCTCCACCTGCACCTGGGGCTCGACGGCCGGCACCGACTGTGCCAGACAAGCCACAGTTTTAGACCGTCGAGGGAGATAACAGGCATTTTCCCTTCTCGGTTGCAGACGCTGCAGGGAGTGGATATGACGGGGCGGCGCCGCGCTCGGTCGTGCAAAGTAGTAACCCTGGCCGAGGCTGACCCCGATCCCTCCCACCAGGCGATACTCTTCTTCCGTTTCGATCCCCTCGGCAATGGTCTGGCAGCCGAGTTCATGAGCGATTTCCTGCAACGAACGGATAAAGCGAGCCTTGTTCTCGTCGCCATTAATCCCCTGGATAAAATGGCGATCAAACTTGACAAAATCGGGCTGCAGCTCTGACCAGAGTCGCAGACCGGAATAACCGGCGCCGAGGTCATCAATCGCCACAGAAAAACCCATGTCCCGGTAATGTTCCACTCCCTGACGGGTTAACTCAAAGTCATCGGTGGGATAGTGCTCGGTCAATTCGATCACTACCTGCTGTGGACTCATGCCATACTGATGAAGAAACTGACGGGTAAATCCGGCCCGAAAACCTGGCTCCAACAGGGAGCTGGGATTAACGTTTAGGAACAGCCTGCCAGGCAAACCCTGCCGAGCAAAGCCGCGGATATTTACTTCACGACACAGCAGGTCGAGTTCAAGCAACCGACCACATCGCGCCGCGACGCTAAATAGATTGTCCGGCGAATGCAAAGGGCTGTTGGAAGGACCGCGGACCAGCGATTCGTAACCGATGATGCCTCCTCCTTTGAGATCGACAATCGGCTGAAACCACGCAGTCAGTTGCTTTCCGACAAGGATATCGTTCAGTATTTCAGTCAGCATATCGGGGCCGTCTTCGGCAACGTGCCGGGTCGGGGATATAGCAGTCATACTGCTCACAAATACTCTCCATAATAAGGGACCAGCTCTGGCCTTCGGCATGGCCTCGGGCTTGCCGGCCCATCTTGCGTAATGCATCCCGGTCGCCAGCCATCTTATTGATGGCCTGCGCCAGGCCGGCGGCTGCCGGACGTTGCACAAGGCGTCCGGTGTGACCGTTAATAATCACATCCTTGGGACCCGGCACCTCGAAGCCGAGAACCGGCAGGCCGCTGGCCATGCCCTCAAGCATGACATTGCCGAAGGTATCGGTCAGTGAAGGAAACACCAGCAAATCGCCGACCGCCAACATGCGGGCTAAGTCGGTGCCGCGCCGGTAACCGGCAAACACCACCCGCTGATCGGCCCTTCGGCGCAAGCGCTCACCCAGAGGACCATCGCCGATCACCAGCAGTCGGCAAGAGCTGTCGGCCGGTAGCCTTTCGAAGGCGTCAAACAGCATCTGCAGATTCTTTTCCGCAGCCAACCGACCGAGATAGACCAGAACCGTCTCCTGCGGCAGAAAACCGAGGGCGCGGCGCAAGGCTTCATCCCTACGCGAAGGATGAAAATGCTCGCTGTCGACACCCCGCCCCCAGACACTAACGTTGTTAAAGCCGCGTTTCAGCAACAGACTCTGAATCGATGGCGTGGGGCAAAAAGTCTGCAAGGTGCGATTGTGAAACCAGCGCAAATAGCGCCAGGCCAGAGGCTCCAGCCAACCGAGCCGATAACCGGCCAGATATTGCGGAAAGTTGGTGTGGTAAGAACTCACCACCGGCAGCCCAAGGAATCGTGCGGCCCGCAAGGCAACCCAACCAAGACTCCCCTCGGTGGCGATATGCACTAGTTGGGTGCCGAATCGCGACAGCTCTTTGCGAATTGTTGCGGGGGTCGTCAGCGGCAGAAGCACCTCGCGATAACAGGGCAGAGCAAACCCGGGAAAATCCCTGCGTTCCACAGCGACAGGATCTTCGTTCATGGACCCATCATAGCGGGGCACCAAGAGCTGTACCTGGTCCCCCCGGGTACAGCAATGTCCGACAAGCTTTTCCAGAGTGCGGGAGACCCCGTTAATCTGCGGAAAATAGGTTTCGGAGACAATGGTGATACGCAACGGAATGCCTGTCCTTTCCTTGCGGAAAAGCCCTTTGGGCAAAGTGAGTCCTGCGAAAGCTACTCGCCGCGATACAAACTAATCAGCTTTCGGGCCGTACGTCGAGAATTGAGATAGTTGAAGCGGCCCAGCGTCAGCAGGCCAACGACAAAAAACAAAATTGCCAGAACCTTCATCACATCCCCCTTTAGCAAACCGTGCTTGCGGATTAATTAGACGCTATCGGACGGGGATTAGGACCGGGTTAGGGGCGGTTTTGATTTGCGTGAGGACAGGTTTTCGAAGGAGGGGAAGTCATTTGCCTGCGAATCAGAAAAGCACGTAAAGGCAGGAAGCAGCAATAGAACCAAAGAGGGGCCAGCAGCAACCAGACCACCAAGGCATAGAGATTGGCCAGCCAGAAGCTGCGCAGAAAGAGCAACGGATCGGCAACCAGGACCGCCTGCCATGCTGTCAGTGAAGAAGCTTGCGTTGAAGGCAAAAACAGTGTCTGGCCGGCCAGCAGAAAGGGAACAAAGAGGGCGACCTGCAGGGGGTAGCAGGCATAGTTGCCGACCTGCACCGCCAGCTGATTGAGTTTCAACCGCCAGGCAAGCGCCGCACAGAGCAGACTGGTACCCCAGACCAGCGGTGCCAGGCCGATGGTCGCGCCGACCGCAACGCTCAGGGCAAGACGCCCCGGTGAGCAACCCTGACGGAGCAGTCCCTGCAGGACTGACGCCGGTCGTCGCAACAGGTCGACCAACGGCTTAAATACGGTCTTGATGAACATAGAAGGAGAGTTGCGCTCCGGTAACCTGGCTTCGTCCAAGAAACAGAAACATGGCCAGCCAGCCGGTCTGCAGAGCCAACACCACCGCCGGATGCCACAAGGCCTGCAGGCCGGAGACCATATCCGGAGCGCCGAATACAGAGGCGGGAAACAGCCAGACCAGCAGCAAAGCGTATGGCAACAGCAGCAGCCCCATGATCTGATAGGCGGACAGTCGTCGTCCGCCCCGGTAATCGGCT
>CAZKQY010000412.1:0-7750 GCA_964555005.1 uncultured Syntrophotalea sp.
TTGTATGGGTATGCAGATCGATCATATCCAACCCCGCTTTAAAAGTTACAGATTGCAAACTGCCAAAACTGATGCATGCGCAAAAATTTCATCCACCAAGGCCGTAACGCCGCAAAACAAACTTTTTACGCCGCCAACAAAATTACCTGACAGCGCTAATACCACTCTCAACGACGCCGATATGGGAATTGCGCTGTGCCTCGAGCAACCGCACCGACACGATACGGCCGATCAGGCAGGCATCGGCTTTAAAATTAACAATACGGTTCCAGCTGGTGCGACCGAACAGTTGCCCCCCTCCCTGGCGGCTCTCGCCTTCAACCAGCACCGACACTACCTGACCGACATCCCTTTCATGAAAGCGACGGGTGATCTCTTCCTGTAGGACCAGCATGCGGTCGAAACGCTGCTGCTTGATCTCGGCCGGTGTATCATCGGCCAATTCCATGGCGGCGGTCCCTTCTCGAGGGGAATAGATGAAGGAATAAATTTCGGCAAACTGCGCCTGGCGCAGCAGATCAAGAGTCTCTTCGAAATCGGCTTCATCCTCACCGGGAAAGCCAACAATCACATCGGAGGTAAGGCGAATTTCAGGACAGACCCTGCGCAACCGTTTCACCTTGGCCAGATACTGGTCGCGACTGTAACCCCGCCCCATAGCCTGCAGCATACGGTCTGAACCGGCCTGCACCGGCAGGTGCAGATGCTTACACAACTTATCGAGGCTGCCGAAGCAATCGATGAGGGCGTCGGAAAGGTCCTTGGGGTGCGAGGTGATAAAACGAAGCCGCTGCAGGCCTGGCAGATCATGGACCTGACGCAGAAGTTCGGCAAAGGTAATATCGTTTCCTTCTTTGACCCCAAAGGAATTAACGTTTTGGCCAACCAGGGTAATTTCCACCGTCCCTTGGTCGATAAGGGATCGTACTTCAGCCAGCACCGCAGCGCTGGGCCGGCTGACTTCACGACCCCGTACATAGGGCACGATACAATAAGAACAAAAATTGTCGCAGCCCTGCACGATGGTTACAAGGCGGCTGACCTCCAGGCCGGGACGACGAGCTGGAAATAGCTGACGGCGCTGTTCCAAATCCAAAAAGTCGACCAGTAAACCAGCCCCCCCCTTGGCCTCGGCGTTACCTACCAACTCGGCAAGACGATGGATATTGTGGGTACCGAACACAAAATCAAGATAGGGGACCTTGTCGAGCATCCGCTCCCCTTCATGCTGGGCCACGCAACCACCCACCGCCAAGATGAGGTTTGGGTTCCGTTCCTTAAGGGGCTTAAAACTGCCGAGGTGGCCGTAAACTTTGCGCTCGGCCTTCGCCCGAATGGCGCAGGTATTCAGCAGAATCAGGTCGGCGTTCTCGGGAACGTCGGTCTGGGCATAATTCAGCTGCTGAAGAATCTCTACCATCTGTTCCGAATCAACCACGTTCATTTGACAGCCGAAGGTTTCCAGATAAAAATATTTTTCCGTCATTCGTTTGGGTACCATCATTTGATATATAGGGCCTGGCATTATTGCAAACTACGCACGGGGGACTAATGTATTATCGACAAAAAAAGGCTCTGTGAGGGCAGGCATGTAATAAATCGTACCACGAAAGATTAATCGCTAATTATAGACAACCAAGGGGCAAAAAGTCAAATATCTTCCGCGCCCATGGCATTATCGTCAGCATCTCGAGTAGCGGGATCAACATAGGAGGATAACAACCTCATAAGCAGGTGAGGATATTCAAGACAGTGCAGGGTTATTTGCCGGCCGTCACCGAAAACCTTGACGGTGGCCAATGCAGTCCCCAGAGCTTGTTGTTCGACTTTTTGAATTTGCCCCAAAGACAGAATTTGACAGCGACGACCCAAGATGCCTGAAACAGCCACCAGGCGACGGTCGGTCAACAAATAAAAAACATGTTCCCATTCCATGCGAGCCCAGAGCAGGTGCCCGATGCCGGCCCAGAAACCCACGACCAACCCCGCCCAGGTCCACCATTGATCAACGGCGTAGTCCACCTGCAACGGTCCGTTACCCTGCCTGAAAAACAACACCATAACCAGCCCGGCGGCGGCTTGCAAAGACCAACGCCAGTTACGAAAGGTATAGGCGCGAGGCGCCGGTCGACCTTGCCAGGTGATGCGCTCTTCTGTTTCAAGAATAGCTGTCCAACGATTCATGGGTACTTCAACTCCTGTAGACGCTCAGTCGCCGACTGCCCCAGACGCCCTTCTGCATCGACCTTGACCACAGTTCGGTAAAATTCCACGGCTTGAGCCTTCTGCTGATTGCCTTCATAGGCGCCAGCCAACAGACAAGCTCCCTGCAAGGTGGGCAACAGGGCCATGCTGGTCTCCAACTCTCGTATCGCCAGCGAATAATCCGCCTGCTCCAGCAGCAAATAGCCCAGCCCCGGCCGCGACCGGTAGTACTGCTCGTCAAGCTGCACCGCCTTTTCTGATTGCAATGGTTACTCGCACCATTTTCTTGCTAAGTATAGAGAACCAATTCTCAAAAAAATTCATCTTAAAACGCTCCGTTCGAGAGCGCAAGACGCTTTGCCCGTCAATACGAAGGATCATTGACCGTCATCTTCAATAGAAAATGCCCATATGTTCTTTTTTCTGGCCATCTGGTTCCGGTTCATATATGATTGGTGGGTTTTGGAACAGAATCGCCCGTTCATACATCTTGACAGGAGAAGCACCCCTTTTATGCCGCACAACATCCGCAACATCGCTATTATCGCCCACGTCGACCACGGCAAAACCACTTTGGTTGATGCCATGCTCAGACAATCAGGCGTCTTTCGTGAAAATCAAGCCATCACCGAACGTATCATGGACAGCAACGATCTTGAAAAAGAGCGTGGCATTACTATTCTGTCCAAGAACCTTTCCATTACCCACGGTGAGCTAAAGATCAACATCGTCGACACACCGGGCCATGCCGACTTCGGCGGCGAAGTGGAACGGGTGCTGAAAATGGTCGACTCGGTCCTGCTGCTTGTCGACGCCTTTGACGGTCCCATGCCGCAGACCCGTTTTGTACTTAAAAAATCCCTCGATCTGGGCCATAAACCTATCGTGGTCATCAATAAAATTGACCGTCCCGGCGCCCGCCCGGAAAAGGTAGTCGATATGGTCTTCGACCTATTCTGCGAACTCAATGCCGAGGAACAACAGCTCGACTTCCCCATTATCTACACTAACGCCAAAGCCGGCCACGCGACCCTCGACCTGCAGTCCCCGGCCGACAACCTTGAAGCCTTATTCCAGATTATCGGCAAGGAGGTTTCGCCTCCCCAAGGCGACCCGGAAGCCCCCTTTCAGATGCTGGTAACCAGCATCGCCTACAACGACTATCTCGGTCGCATTGCTACCGGCAAGATATCCAACGGCCGGGTCAGCTCAGGCCAAACCATTGCAATAGTTAAAAAAGACAACACGATAGTCAAGGGACGGATCTCTAAATTAATCGGCTTTGAAGGACTTCAGCAGGTAGAAATCAAAGAAGCGGTCGCCGGCGACATCATTTGCATCGCCGGCTTTGAAGAGATCGGCATTGGCGAGACCTTTGCCGACGCCGAAAAACCCGTGGGCCTGCCCTACATGGCTATCGACGAACCGACCCTGTCCATGAACTTCATGGTCAACACCTCCCCCTTTGCGGGCCAGGAAGGTAAATACGTCACCTCGCGAGTCATTCGTGAGCGACTGCAGAGAGAACTGCGCACCAACGTTTCATTGCGGGTCGAGGACACAGACAACACCGACACCTTCAAGGTTTCCGGACGCGGCGAACTGCACCTGTCGATCCTTATCGAAAACATGCGCCGCGAAGGCTTTGAACTCGCCGTCTCCAAGCCCGAAGTCATCCTGCGAGAAATCGACGGCGTCACCTGCGAACCGATGGAGTTTTTGACCATCGACGTCCCCGAAGAGCACCAGGGGACTGTCATCGAAAAGCTTGGCACCCGCAAGGCGGAGATAGTGGCCATGCACCCCATGGACGGCACTAACCGTCTGGAATTCATCATTCCGGCCCGCGGCCTGATCGGTTTCCGCACCGAATTTCTCACCGATACCCGCGGCACCGGCGTCATGAACCACACTTTCCATGAATACGGCCCCTTCAAGGGAACGATTCCCGGCCGCAAAAACGGGGTGCTCCTTGCCATAGAAAATGGAGAAACCGTTGGCTATTCCCTGTTCAACCTGCAGGACCGCGGCACTCTTTTTGTCAACGCCGGGGTTAAGGTCTACGCAGGAATGATCATCGGCGAAAACGCCAAACAGGCCGACATGGTGGTCAATGCCTGCCGGGGCAAAAAACTGTCAAACGTTCGTGCCTCAGGCACCGACGAGGCGATCCGCATCACTACCCCGCGCAACCTCAGTCTGGAACAGGCACTGGAATATATTGGCGACGACGAGTTGGTTGAAATTACCCCATCCTCCATTCGACTACGAAAAAAATATCTTGACGCCAACGAGCGCAAGCGCTACGAAAAGACTCGAAGCTAACCGACTATCCTTCAATCGGCCGGCTCTTAAAGGATCCGGTCGGTTTCTCGAAATCCGCCCGGCTACTTGCGGCAGGGTCCAGAATCTCAAACAGGATGCGTCATGGCCACCCCATTGACCCGACAGGAGCAGACGGTACTGCTCGCCATAGCCCGAGAAGCGATCACTACACACCTTAGCGCGGGCACACTGCTTGAACCGACACGCGAGGAAGAATCTCTCAACCGACCGGCAGGCTGCTTTGTAACCTTGTCTCAAGACGACCAACTGCGGGGCTGCATCGGCACATTCACCTCGGAAAGGCCCCTCTGCCGAGAGGTCGCCATCATGGCTGTCGCTGCGGCCACAGAAGATCCTCGCTTTTATCCCATGCGAGCAGAAGACCTCGACAACTTTTCCATCGAGATCTCGGTTCTTTCACCTCTATGCAAAACGAAAGAACCTGACGACATCATCGTAGGACTACACGGCATCTATCTCAAAAAGGAAGGGCACCGGGGCGTTCTACTCCCCCAGGTCGCCGTCGAACAACAATGGGACCGCAAAACCTTTCTTCAACACACCTGCCACAAAGCCGGCCTGGACAAAGATGCCTGGCAAGCGGCAGATTGCGATATCTATCTCTTTACCGCCCAGATTATGAAAGAAGCCTGACCGGCATGGATAGTCCGACAGACTCCTGGCAGCAGAAAACCCAAGGCATTCTCTTACAGGGAAACATTATGCTATACTTCCTTGACAGATTGCAGCGTTTCCACCGGAGCTTGATTCAATGAATATTGCCGAAGAACTCGGAAGCTTGATCTCGGGACTGCTCGCACCTCAAGCATCATCCTCCGTTCAAAAACCAGATAAAGGTCTCAGCAGCCGCTCCCGCACCAGAACGTCAGATCAGGGGGACAACAGGCAAGCAACAAAAACAACCCGGGGAAGTGACCGTCTCACCCTTTCGGGAGAATCCCTTGCCCTTTGCAACAAACCACAGGAACAGGCAGCATCAAGCACGGTAACATCCACTGCCAACCGTATCCAATCCAGCTACCTGCCGGCACTCCCCTGCTCCCCATCGACGACCAGCGAACCTCGGCAAAAAACAGACGAAGAATCCCCCGCGACCCGGCAACTGGTCCGCACCACCTACGGTATCAATAAATTTTCAAGTACCGCAGAAACCTCTACCATCACTACCCACCTGGATTTTCACGCCTGATCAATTCATCACCGACAACAAGTCATTTTGTTGACAAATCGAACATAATCAAACCGCTTGCCCCCTTTCAAACCGACCCACGCAGGCCCCCTGTCAATATTTTGGCCCGACCGGTCCATAAATTTCCCAAATCTTCACAAAACCAATAAATTCTGCAAGATACCAATTTATAAAGAAAATTTGACCGATTCAATTTCGTCAAAATCAAATTAAAATGAATTTTTCAACTGGCACCGTTCTTGCTAATCTACTCAATCAAGAAAAGGATTTGCAAATCAGCATATCATTTTATTCCTATGCTATTTATAAGGCGTGGTCCAATGAAAAACGTTGCCCTAATCATCAGTCCGTCAAGCAAAGAAGCAAGTGAAATTACCCGTTCTGTAATAGCCACCAAACTGTTCCAGAACGTCGTCCATTGCGCCAACCAACAACAAACCGTTTCAGCACTGAAACAGAGCATCGACATCATCTGTTGTCCCTACCCGGACAAGACTTCCGACCTGTCGCCCTTGCTGACTAAACTACGGGAACGTGACGAATGGCGAGATATACCTCTTGTGCTTTTCACCCCCGATGATCGGCATCATAATAATCGCATCAAGGCCCTTGAGCTTGGAGCCAGTGACTGCCTTTCCCTTAACCTTCCCCATCGAGAAGCAGCAATACATATGGGCTGGCACATCAAGAACAAACACCGAATCGAACAGTTGCGCAGATCGGAAGCGAACCTGGCACGAAAAGCCGTAACCGATGGCCTGACCGGCCTCTTCAACCGCAGCTATTTCGATGCGAACCTGGACCAAAAAATCGCCCTTGCCCATCGTACCGGCAGACCATTGACCCTGTTGCTGGCCGACTTGGATCATTTTAAAACCGTAAACGACACTCATGGCCACCTGGCAGGAGATCAAGTACTGCAGTGTTTTGCTGATTTAATGCGAAATTCGGCTCGCGAATCGGATGTCGTGTGCCGCTATGGCGGTGAAGAATTTGCAATAATTTTACCGGAATGCGATTCCGACCAAGCCTTTCTGGCCGCCGAGCGATTGCGGAAAAAAGTATCTCAACACAACTTCGGATTCCCGCTCACGGTGAGCATCGGGCTCGCCGCCACCACCACAAACTGCCGATACAGCCCCATGGGGCTCCTTAAACATGCCGACCTTGCTCTCTACTGCGCCAAAAAGAAGGGCCGCAATCGCACGGAAATATTTCCAACCTCTTTCGTCGGAGAAATCCCGGCAACAGCCCACCTTTCGCCCAGAACCCACTCCCGAAGCTCCAGTCTTCCCCAGGCTTTACGTCGCTCCATTGCCGCATTGCGCAAAGCAGCTAGATATTCTTTTAACTAGTTTTTATCGGGAAACGACCCTGCGGCCTTCCAACGTTTCCGGATTGACACTGGGCAGCTATGGCTAGAGACGAATGCGGCTAGATCTATGCCACCGACACGACAACCCTGCCTTGCCAAAGCCATAAATAAATAACCCTAATCCCCCTTTCCCTATAACCAAAATGACGTACGAATCACTTCTTCTAAACAATTCCGCCAGCTTTGATGAAGAAATATCTTTTTTCGGCTTGTAAGTTTTGTTAGGATAGCTCGCTCTTGTCCCTTATGTTATAATCCCGTGATTGCCAACCATGCATATCCAATTTTGAATGGCTTACCGGGCATTTCAGCCGACATTTACTAACCCGACGGATAACTCACGATGCAGCAAGACTCTTTACGAAGCATTCTTCTGATAAGCGACGACAACTCTAAGCGTGAAGACCTTGCGGTGCTGTTACGGAGTAGGAACGACTGTTTGGTATTGGAGGCAAAGACCCCGGAAACAGCCCTTGAGATGGCCCTTAATGAAAAAATCAGCGTTATTCTATCGGACCTTTTTCTACCCCAGAAAAAAGGCATTGAGTTGTTAAAAAAGATTCAGAACGCAAACCCCCAGGTCGTGATCCTGGCCGGGGTTCCCTTAGATGCCCGCAACGCTCAGGTTGAGATAC
>CAZKQY010000413.1:0-3027 GCA_964555005.1 uncultured Syntrophotalea sp.
GTCCAGTAGTTCTTTATCGATGGCCATTTAGGCTCCTTAGAAGGCGGGGTCTTCGTGTACCCCTGAATGGCCATTTACACAATCTTTTTTACACCCCCTCAGGTTGGTTTTATGCGGTCCGCATGGTTATCACTTTTTCTTCTGATATGTTGCCAACAGGTCTTGTTCCCGCGGTATGAACCCCTCCACATTGAGTGGAAATATTCTCTGCAGAGTAAAAATTGCAAGGCTGAAGAGCTTGTAAAATATTTTTGAAAGTTGATTGTGAGTGTTCCAAAGCGGTTTATTCTATAAACAACGTTTCCGATGCCAAAAAGTGTTATCGCGATCCACTAAAAGGTTTAAGTGTCTGGACGGAGTTTCTTGATAATGGTGTTTTCTTCATTTCAGTTTTTAACGGGGTGCTGTTTTTGGCGACAGAGAATCGTTGCCTTTATGGTTTTTGCCCTGCTGGTTGGCGGGCTCGGTTGGTTGCGGCCCGTTTCGGCTCAAGGTTTGGGAGGTGCTGAAGAGGCTCTTCATGTCGAATTCATGGATTTGCAGAGGCATACCGACGACCCCGATTACCAGGCGCTCTACGATCTCTATGCTCGCACGTCGCAGCGTTTTGGAATTTCCCTGGCAGCTCTGCCGGCGGGAAGCAAGGTGATCGGACGGCCTGAGACTTTCTACCCGATCAATAAGGCGTATATCTGGATAGGCGGCGCCGTTATTCTGGTGCTGTTGTTTAGTTTGGTGATCATGTCCAGCAATATACTATTACGCATTCAGGCTGAAAAAGAACTGGCTTACCGGGAGGCTTTTGAGGGGTTGATTGCGAGAATCTCTACCCGTTTTGTCGAACAACCCCTTGCGCAGATTGATGCGGGGATAAACTTTGCATTGGAAGGTCTGGGTCGCTTTGCCAGCGTGGATCGCTGCTATCTCATCCTTTTTTCAGAGGATGGCCGTACTCTGACAAATACCCACGAGTGGTGTGCGGAAGGAGTCAACTCAAAGAAGAATAGCGTTCAGGGCCTTCCTGTAACGCAGGTCCCCTGGTTTATGACCCAGATCGAGCAGCGCCAGGTGGTCTATGTTACACAAGTCGATAGCTTGCCGGAGACGGCCAAGGCGGAAAAAACCGTATGGTTTGCCCAAGAGACCCGGTCCCTGATTTGCGTACCCATTCAGATTGGCGGCGAGTTGATCGGGTTTCTTGGCTTCAATGCCGTACGCCGGGAGCAGGCTTGGGCGAAGCAGGACATTGATCTGTTGCAGACAGCCGGAGAGATTCTTGGTGGGGCTATCGAGCGACAGCGGGTGGCTCTTAAATTGCGAGACAGCGAGGAGCAAAGCCGTACATTGCTGGAGAATGCCGCCGAGGCCATTTTTATGCACGATATTGCAGGGCGGTTTCTTTATGTCAACCCTCGGGCTTGCGATTATCTCGGCTATTCCCAACAGGAATTACTGACGATGAACGTGGCTGATATCCAAATGCGATTCAGTGCAAGGGAGCTTGATCAGATCTGGCAGCAAATGACTTATGGGCATTCCGAAGTGTTCCGAGGTATTCACCGGCGTAAAGACGGCAGCACATTGCCGGTTGAAATGACGATTTCGGTTTTCAGTACCGACCTGCAGCAGCGTTTTTTGGCTGTGGTGCGGGATATCTCCGAACGGTTGAAGACTGAAGAGCAGCTAAAAACGGCATTGGCCGAAGCTGAGGAGGCTCGAGACCGGATCGATTTTATTCTTAAGTCCGTAGCTGACGGTTTGGTGGTAGTCGATCTGCAGGGTCGCCTTACATTGATGAATCGAGCTGCGGAAAGAATCGCCGGTTTGGGTCCGGAGGAGACGTTCTGCCGCCCCGTCTCCTCAATTTTCAGCGAAAAGGGTTTTACCGGCCAGATATTTGCTATCTTGGCCGGAGTGCGTGAGGAACAGTCCATAGAATGGGTTGTTGCTTTGCCCGGAGCCGAACAGGACCGGACGATTCAGGCTCGTAGTGCTCCGGTGCTGAGTCGTGACGGGGAACTGAGGGGCGCTATCGCTATTCTTCGGGATGTTAGTCGGGAACGGGAACTTGATCGGATGAAGAACGAGTTTATTTCCACGGCTGCCCATGAACTACGCACTCCTTTGACGTCTGTTATGGGGTTTACTGAGCTGTTGCTTAATCAGGCTCGCTTCGGCCTCGACGATCCGGACCGACAGCAGGAATTGTTGAGTACTGTTTTTGAAAAAGCTCAGCGGCTGGAGGAAATTGTATCGGAACTTCTTGATCTTAGTCGCATGCGCTACGGTAAACTGATTTCTTTGGAAAAGGGTTGCTGCGACATTTCCTCTCTGCTGCAGCGCGTGGTGTCCGAATACCGGCAAGCGACCGACCCGCACCGTTTCGAGGTGACGCTTCCGGAAGGGCCTCTGGAGCTGCTGGCCGATCGCAACAAGCTGGAGCAGGTCTTGGAAAACCTGCTCAGCAATGCCGTCAAGTTTTCACCGCAGAAATCTCCGATTCGAGTGGATGCCGTGGTGCAAGGGAGTCGTTTGCTTGTTACGGTTAAAGATCAGGGGGTTGGTATGGCCCCGGAGCAGCTCGCTCGGGTTTTCGACAAGTTTTATCGGGCCGATGGTTCTAATGCTGCAGTGCCGGGATTGGGTCTGGGCATGTCCATCGTTAAAAATATTATTGAATCCCACGGTGGCGAGATATGGGTGGAGAGCGAGTTGGGTTTGGGTACCCAGGTTTCTTTTGCTCTGCCGATGGAATATTCGGAAATCTTACCCGTTTGAAAATGTTCCGAAAAAATTCGCTGGTTATTTTAAATTAAAAGTCTTGCCTTTTGCTGGCCTACCATGATAGAAGGGCAGTACTTAAGAGAAGGTTGTGTAGTTTTTCGTTGCCGAACAGATTGATCGTCAGTCCGTTTTTGGAGCCGCGCAAACCTTAAGGAATGAGTGGCTCTTTTTGGTGCAAACGAAAATAACGCACAACAATCAACATGTTCCCAGTTGGGAACCAAAAGAAAGAAGAACAAAAAT
>CAZKQY010000414.1:0-4823 GCA_964555005.1 uncultured Syntrophotalea sp.
CGGTCGCCACTCTGGAAATTTTGCATACTCAGTTTCCGGAGGACGAATTTTACTTTATTATTGGTATGGATTCCTACCGGGCCATCGATACCTGGAAGGATTATTCCCGCCTTTTTCAATTAACCAACCTGGTGGTGGCTGCCCGTCCGGGCCACGCCGGAGACGATCCACTGGCCCTGCTGCCCGTTGTCATACGGGGGCAGTTCTGTTACGATAAACAGTCGAATGTTTTGCGACACAAAAGTGGTAACCGGGTGATTTTTCTGCAGGAGACATTTCTCGATATCTCTTCGACCCGGATTCGCCGGCAGGTCGCCGAGCACGGCTCAATCCGTTATTTGGTGCCTTCTGTTGTAGATGACTACATTTGCAGGCACACCCTTTATGGTTTTCGGGAAAGGTTATAAAGATTTTGCAATCTCAAGAACGCGCTCAGCTCTGCGCCGCTTATGCCCTGGATAAAAAGGCTTTCAACGTCCGTTTGCTCGATGTGCGAAAGATTTCCTCCCTCACCGATTATTTGCTGATCGCTTCAGGACGTTCCGATCGGCAGGTACAGGCGGTGGCTGATTCCATCCATCTTGGCTTGAAAAATGATCACACCACCAGGCCCCTGGCCATTGAAGGTATGAAAGAAGGGCGTTGGGTGCTGATCGATTATGGTGATGTCATGGTGCATGTTTTTCAGGAATCGGTGCGGGATTTTTACGACTTGGATGGCCTTTGGAGCGAAGCCGCGGAACTGACCGTTGGCGAAGAGACCCGACCGGAGCCGCCGGTCGATCCTTCATGAAAATTGGTCTGGTCAGCGTTGGTAAGCTTTCGCAGCCTTTTTTGCGGGCAGGCGTGGCTGAATATACCGGTCGCATTCAACGCTACATCGCTTTTAACCGTCAGGAGCTTAAAGAGGCCAAGAGCGGTTCCAAGGCCGATCCCAAGATGATTCGTGAGCAGGAGGGCGAGGGCATTCTGGCCCGGGTACCGGCCGGTAGCTTTTTTATTGCCCTCGACGAACAGGGTCGAAATTTTAGTTCGGAAGAGCTATCCGGGTTTCTTGGCCGGCATATGCTGCAGGGTACCGCCGAATTGCTGTTTGCCATCGGTGGCGCTTATGGCTTGAGTTCTGCGGTTAAGGAGAGGGCGGATCTGCTGCTGTCCCTTTCGACCATGACCCTGACCCATCAAATGGCGCAACTGCTGTTGCTTGAACAACTTTATCGGGGCTTTACCATCTTGCGTAATGAGCCCTATCATAATCGTTGAAGCACTGTTTGTCGCTCCGGCGACCAAGGAGGAAGACTATGACCATCATGACTCTACTGCTGCTTGCTATCCTGTTCATGGTGTTTTTTATCTATTTTCTGCAGCTTAATCCCGCAGAAATGGCCATCGTTTTCTATCCGGACTTTGTAATACACGCTTCTCCGGCCGTGGTGGTGGTGGCCTGTGTTGTGCTGGGTTTGGCTGTCGGTTATATGCTGCATCTTTACGGGGCGGCCAGTTATCTGCTTAAGGGCTGGCGGCGTACCCGCTCGGAAAAGCGGGAGCGGGAAGTGACCGAGTTGTACCGTGATGGTCTGGCCCGGCTTCGTTCCGGGGACCGCATCAAGGCCCGCCGCTTGTTGCAGAAGGCTCTGGGCATGGATGGCGGTCGTGTCGAGGTGTTAAGTGCCTTGGCCGAGGTCCAGCTGGCCGAAGGCGAAATAGATGAAAGCATCAGCTTGCTGCAGCGGGCTCGCAAACTCGCTCCCAAGGACCTGACCGTGCTCTTTGCTCTGGCCGAGACCTATGGAAAGACTCAGCACTTCAAGGAGGCGGCGGATTGTTATCGTGAACTGCTCGATCTGGATGGGGATAATTATCAGGGTCAGGTTGGCTTGCGTGATCTTCATCTGGCTCAGCAGCAATGGAACGAGGCTCTTGCGGTGCAGAAACGGCTGGTGAAAAAGAGCATCGGTGAGGCTCAGGTTACAGAAAAAAATCTGCTCAATGGCCTGCGTTATCAGACGGCTCGGCAAGCGGAAGCCGAAGAGCGCTTTGACGAGGCGTTGACTGAGTATCAGAAACTGGCCAAGGATGCCCCCGATTTTTTGCCGGCCCAAGTTTCGCTGGGAGAAGTGTTACGTCAGCAGGGTCGTTCTGCTCAGGCCACGGCCATTTGGCAGGCCGGTTATCGGCGCTTTAAACATGTCGTGTTTCTTAAACGCCTGGAGGAACAGGCTTTGGACGAGGAAAATCCAACCACCCTTTTGGATTACTATCGGAAGCAGGTGGTGGAACATCCCGATGATCTGTTGCTGCGCTTCTTTTTCGGCAAATTCTGTTTGCGGCTGGAAATGGTCGACGAGGCCTTGGAGCAGCTCTACGGTCTGGAAAAGAGCGGTGCCGAGTTCCCGCAGTTGCATTTGGTGCTGGCCGAAAGTCATTTGCGCCGTCAGCGCTTGAGCGATGCGGTGGCAGAATACCAGAAAGCCTTGGGAGGAGAAGATCGGTTCCGCTTTGGTTATGTCTGCCAAGAGTGCGATGCGAGCTCGGTCTCCTGGCAGGGGCGCTGCGATCAATGTGGTTGTTGGGGTTGCCTGAATTTAAGGGACGTGCCCTCAATCGCCAGCCTGCCCGTGTCTGAAGTTCGTGAAATTCACCATGGAGAACGGGAATAGTCATGTCTGCAGTGCGTCGTCCGGTAGTTCTGATGATTCTCGATGGCTGGGGCATTAACCCGAGTTGCGAAAACAATGCTGTCTGTCAGGCCCGTACACCACGTCTGGACGGCTTGAGCCGCGACTATCCCCGCACTGAGATCGATGCTTCCGGGCTGGCCGTAGGCTTGCCCGAGGGACAGATGGGCAATTCGGAGGTCGGGCATCTCAATATCGGTGCCGGCCGTATCGTTTATCAGGAGTTGACCCGTATCAGCCGGGCTATCGAGCAGGGTGATTTTTTTAACAATCCGGTGTTGGTCAAAGCCATGGCCGAAGTTCAGCGCAGTGGCGGCAAATTACACCTTATGGGCCTGCTTTCCGACGGCGGCGTTCATTCTCATAACAGCCATCTTTACGCCCTGATCGAAATGGCCAAACAACAGGGCATATCCGAAGTCTGTATCCATGTCTTTCTCGATGGTCGCGATACGCCGCCGCAGAGTGGTCGAAACTATCTGTCCCAATTGGAAGAGCGCCTGGCGGTCATTGGACTCGGTCGCATAGCAACGATTACCGGGCGTTTTTACGCCATGGATCGAGACAACCGCTGGGAACGGGTTGAAAGGGCCTACCGGGCCATGACCGAGGGCCAGGGTCGAACTTTTGACAACAGTGTCGAAGCGATTGCCAAAGCCTATGGCGACGGCCAGACCGACGAATTCGTCGAGCCCTGCGTTATCAATCCGGGCGGTTCTTCGAACATTGTCGATGACGGAGACGGTTTGATCTTTCTCAATTTTCGCGCCGATCGGGCGCGGGAGATCACCCGGACCTTCACCGAATGTGCATTTAGCGGTTTTCAGCGCTCCAAGTGTCCTCAACTGGCAGCTTTTGTCTGTCTTACCGAATATGACGAAACCTTTGCCCTGCCGGTGGCTTTTCCTCCGGCTAGCTACCCCGCCATTCTCGGCGAGGTGGTGGCCAAGGCAGGCCTGCAGCAGTTGCGTATCGCGGAAACGGAAAAGTACGCCCACGTCACTTTCTTTTTTAACGGTGGCAATGAGACTCCCTTTGCCGGTGAAGAGCGGGTGCTGATTCCCTCGCCGCAGGAGGTGGCAACCTACGATCAGAAACCTGCCATGAGCGCGCCGCAGGTTACTGCAGAGATGGTGGCGCGAGTGGCCGGCGGTCGTTACGATCTGATCGTGCTTAACTTTGCCAATCCGGACATGGTCGGTCATACCGGCATCATGGCGGCGGCGGTTGAGGCCATGGAAATCGTTGATGGTTGTGTCGGCCAGGTGGTCGATGCGGTTCTGGCCGCCGGCGGCAGCCTGCTGATCACAGCCGATCACGGCAACTGCGAGCAGATGTGCGCTGCGGACGGTTCGCCCTATACGGCTCATACTTCCAACCCTGTGCCTTTGATTCTGGTTGATCCTGATCGCCATCACAGGCAACTTCGCCATGGTAAGTTGGCCGACATTGCGCCGACCCTGCTACACCTGCTCGGTTTAACTCAGCCGCCGGAGATGACCGGCAGCAGCTTGTTGCAGGAGTGATTTTTAAGTCCGTCGCCGGCGTGACGGGGAGCGATCTAAATGAGCCTCAACAGTTCCAGGATTCTCTGGCAGTTGCTGCAGCGGGAATTGATCGGCTTGGCCTCCCTCTGTTTTCCTGCCGTTTGTCCCCTCTGTCGCCAGGCCTTACGCACTTCATCCCTTTTCTGTTTTTCCTGCTTCGAAGCTATATCCCCCATAACCTCCCCTTGCTGTTGCCGTTGCGGTCTGCCCTTTGCCGCCGTGGATGGTGGCGATCATCTTTGTCAATCCTGCTTGCAAGACCCACCGCCTTTTTTGTGGGTCAAAAGTGTTGGCCTTTATGAAGAGACCCTGCGCAGAGCTGTACACAAGTTCAAATATGAGGGGGACTTTAATCTTGATCAACCATTGGCGGCTTTGATGGAAGACGCTATGCAGGGATTACTGGAGGATTATCGCCCCGACCTGTTGTTGCCCGTGCCGCTGTACATTACCCGTCTGCGTCAGCGCAGTTATAATCAGGCTTTGTTGTTGGCCAGGGCATTGGGTCGCTGTTGGCAGCTGCCCGTGGCCTCCCGGTTGTTGCTACGGATTCGCCCGACGCTACCTCAAATCGGACTTAAGGCGGCCCAGCGGCGGC
>CAZKQY010000415.1:0-5921 GCA_964555005.1 uncultured Syntrophotalea sp.
CTCCGTCGGAGTGGCGGCACCCCAAATCGGTGTCTCGCAACGGGTGGTGGTGGTGGATGTTTCCAACAGCAAACTCGGCCGGGATAACAACCACGGCCAGTTGGTGATAATCAATCCGGAAATCCTCGAACAATCGGGACAGAAGACCATGCGCGAAGGCTGCATGAGCGTTCCCGACTACACCGGCAATGTGGTCCGGGCCGAAGAAATCCTGATGCAATTTCTTAATCGCCGTGGTGAGCAACAGGTTATTCGCGCTACCGGTTTTGAAGCCGTGGCTATCCAGCACGAGCTGGACCATCTTGACGGCCTGCTCTTTCTCGACCGGGTTTCCAGTCTGAAAACCGATCTGTTTCGACGCAAAAAACGCTGACAAAAACTCGTTCCATAAACCGCCGGACCCATAGCATAAGCTGTACGCTTCTTCATCGCCAGAAACCCCGCAAAAATTAGCTTTAATCTTTCTATGCTATACTTAAATTCGCTTGATTCGACAATGGTTTGTCTTTTGACTGTTCTCTTTACCATATCTTCCCGAAGGCGATCCAATGATTCGACATCACACCGGCGTACCCATCAGCGAGAGCAACCAGACCCTGCTCGACAACGTCCATCCGGACGGCTGGGTAAACCCGCAACCGGCGCCCTGTTATAATCTGGTGATCCTCGGTGGCGGCCCGGCAGGCCTGGTCACTGCCGCTGGCGCAGCCGGTCTCGGGGCCAAGGTAGCCCTGGTAGAAAAAACTCTGCTTGGCGGCGATTGTCTTAACCACGGCTGCGTGCCATCCAAATGCCTGATCCGTTCCGGCCGGGCCATGCACGAGGCTCGCCATTCAAGACCGCTGGGAATCCTTGGCGGAGCCGACCTGCGAATCGAGTTTACCGAGGTTATGGCCCGCCTGCAAAAGGTCCGGGCCGGGCTGAGTAACCACGATTCGGCGCGGCGCTTCAGCGAAGAACTCGGAGTCGATGTGTTTCTTGGTGAGGGCCACTTCTCCGGCCCCGCCCGATTAAAGGTCGGGGAACAAATACTATCCTTTAAAAAGGCCGCCATCTGCACCGGCGCGCGAGCCGCAGCTCCACCCATTCCAGGACTGGAGGAATCGGGTTACCTGACCAACGAAACAATTTTTTCTATTAACGAGCTTCCGCCACGATTGGCGATATTCGGTGCCGGGCCCATCGGCTGCGAACTGGCTCAGGCCTTTGCCCGTTTAGGCAGCGAAGTGACCATTTTGGAATACGGTCCCCGCCTTCTTCCCCGGGAGGATCAGGACGCCGCCTCTATTGTGCACCAGACCTTTGCCACCGAAGGCATCGAGCTTCATTTCAACGTGCGCACCCAGCAGATCGAGAAGCAGGGAACGGAACGCATCATCAGCTACGAAAACAACGGTCACAGCAGACAACTGGCCGTCGATCAGATTCTGGTCGGTGTCGGCCGGGCACCCAACGTCGAAGGACTCGATCTGGAAAAAGCCGGGGTCGACTATCACCCCAAAACAGGGATTACCGTCAACGACCGACTGCAAACCAGCAATCCTCGTATTTTTGCCGCCGGGGATGTGTGCTCTCTGTACAAGTTTACCCATACCGCCGACGCTCAGGCGCGAATCGTCATTGCAAATGCCCTGTTCATGGGCAGGCAGCGCAATTCACGGTTGGTCATTCCCTGGGCAACCTATACTTCTCCTGAAATCGCCCATATCGGAATGTATGAAAAAGAAGCTCGCGATAAGGGCTATCAAGTCAACACCCTTACCGTGCCCCTGGCGGACAGCGACCGGGCCCGAATCGACGGCCAAACGGCAGGCTTTGCTCGGGTCCATCTGAAAAAAGGCAGCGACAAGATCCTTGGCGCGACCATCGTAGCTCAGCATGCAGGAGAAATGATCGGCGAACTGGCCCTTGCGGTTACAAACGGTATTGGGCTGGCTGCCATCGGCCGCACCCTGCACCCCTATCCGACTCAGGCCGAAGTGATAAAAAAACTGGCCGATAGTTATAATCGTAGTCGCCTGACGCCCAGACTGCAAAAACTGTTTCGCTTCTGGCTGCGCTGGCAACGGCGCTGAAGAGAGACCGTAGCATCGCGATGACAGACCTGAACCCCACTCAAAAACTGAACCTAGAGGATGCCGCCCGCAAAGCCTGCCAATACGCCTATGCTCCCTACAGCAACTTCCCGGTCGGTGCGGCAGTGTTGACAGACAGCGGACAGATCATCACCGGCTGCAACGTGGAAAATGCTTCTTTGGGTCTATCCTGTTGCGCCGAACGGATCGCCGTTTTTAACGCCATTTCCCGGGGATACCGACAGATCGTTGCCCTGGCCATCTATACTCCGACGGCAACTCCGACGGCGCCCTGTGGCGCCTGCCGACAGGTGCTGCAGGAATTCGCCGCCAACGCCGTGATTATCTCCCTGTGCCAAAGCGACCAGCGTCTGGAAAATTCTCTCACCGCCTTGCTGCCGATAGCCTTTTCGACGGAACAAAACTCATGAGTACACCTCTTTACCATATCGGTTTCAACCGAAGAGATTTAGGTGAACCAGCGCCCCTCATGGCCCTGCTCTGCGGCGACCCTGAACGCAGCCGGCAGATCGCTGAGCAAACCCCGGGGGTAACCCTGCTCAAAACCCTGTCCCTTCAACGTGGCCTGAACAGCTATCTGGTTCGCCTGTCAAATGATCGCCCTCTGTTGATCGCCACCAGCGGCATGGGAGCACCGTCATTGAGTATCGTAGTCAACGAACTCTATCAAGTCGGCATTCGTCAGATAATCCGAGTCGGCACCTGCGGCGCCATCGCTGACCATATTACAACCGGTAGCATGGTAATCAGTCGAGGGGCCCTCTGCCGCCAAGGAGCTGCCGACGACATCGCTCCCCGCGAATATCCTGCGGCAGCCGATCCCTTTCTCACCGTCACCTTGATCGAAGCAGCCCAAAACCTGCACATGCACTGGCATCTCGGCATCACCGCTTCGGTCGATACCTTCTACGAAGGCCAGGAACGAACCCTGTCATCAGCCAACCCCCATCTGCTGCGAGGGCTAAAGGGCATCACCGAAGAATATCGACAGCTCAACATCGCTAATTACGAAATGGAAGCCGGTACCCTATTCAAAATGGCGGGGGTCTATAATTTTGCTGCGGCTTGCATCTGCGCAGTACTGGCGGATCGCTGTCAAAGTGAGATGGTGGAGAAGGCAAAGAAAGAGCAGGCGGTTCAAGAGACTATTCAAGTAGCCTTGCATGCGGCACTTCACAGCAGCAGATTGGCGGAATTATATCAATCAAAGTCTGAATAGGTGGCTCTTGGGCTGAGAGACGGGGTAACAGCCAGATAATGACCATCAGAAAACCCTGGATGGTCACAGCGCAGTTTTCATATGGGAAACGAACAGTTTTCCCAAAACTAAGGAAATCAAACCCTTGCAGGTCGTGGGACAGCCTATGGCTGCCCGAAGGGCGACGACCAGGGATCGCCTGAATCACACGCAAGGGCTTGGATTAACGCTGAAATTGGGAAAAAGGACCGTTTCCGGATGAAAACTAGAGGTGGGGCTGGTCATTGGACGAAGATGAGCCGAAACAAGAGAAAAATACAGCTTCCGGTTCCCGACTGGCAATGATGATCTGGTTCCTTCCTCGCGCCTTGGCTTCGTACAAAGCCTGATCGGCGCGGCGCACCAGATTCTCCGCCGGCTCTCCAGGCAAATGTTCCGCCACGCCGATGCTCATGGTAATCCGACTAGCATCTTGCCCCTCCGTTCCAAAACGGTGGGATTCCAGTTCGCCGTTGATCCTTTCGTAAATTTCCACGGCCGTGGAATTCTGCCCGCCCGGTAAAATTATGGTGAATTCCTCGCCACCATATCGGCAGGCCACATCCTTGTCCCGCACACAAAAAAGCATAATTCGGCTCAGTGTAGTCAGTACCCGATCGCCCTCCTGATGGCCGTAACTGTCATTGAACGCCTTGAAATTATCCACGTCCAACATCATCAGGGTCAGTTTATGACCCAACAAATCCGCCCTCTCAATTTCAAGGGCCATCTGCGTTTCGAAGCAACGGCGATTAAAAAGTCCGGTCAGACCGTCGGTTACCGCCAGTTCCTTATGACGCCGTTCACTATGGCTCAGCTGCTCCCGCTCCTGACGCAATAAATTAATGCGATCGGCCAGGGCAAAAGACAGGAAAATCACCTCCAGAGCGGAACCAAACTGAAAACTGTGAAAGGTGAAATCGTTAAAAGGCAACCAACCCATAAAGGTCAAGACATAGACAATACCGCACCCCCCGTAAAGCCCGCAGGACAAAACCAGAAATCGAGCCGGACGATAGCCGCGGTGCCAACAGATCGCAGCAGCCGAGACAAGCGCAAAGGGCACCAAACCGCCGGCTACCAGAAAACAGCGGTTGAGATAAGCCATTGACATAAATGGGATTTGCAACAAAACGGCCAGCAACAACAGCAGCAACCCTTGCAAAACGCGATCGACCTGTGATGCCCGTTCATGTGTTTGCAAAAAGGAGCGAGCGAAGGACACCAAGGTAATCAAACTGGCAGCCAGAGCCGCTAAACTGAGACGCAAGACCGTGGTCGGCGGATGGTCGAAGAGGAATTCGAAGGTCAACCTGTTGATTCCCAGAAAGTAGACCCCAATCGTCGCAATAGAGGCCACATACCAAAGGTAACTACGATCACGCAAACAAAAATAAAGAAACAGGTTGTAGAGCAACAGGGCCAGCAAAAGGCCCAGATAGAGACCAAACCAGAGCATCCGTAGAGCCGAAGCCTCCAGATAGCTTTTAACGGTACAGATCACCGGATAGAAAAAAAACACACCGCCAGGGTGTAAGCGCAGATAAATAACCTGTTCAGCGGAATCGAATTTTGGCAATCGGGCCAACAGCCCCTGACCTTCAGAGAGACGACCACCGATGGGACGAAAAGTATCGTAAAATGGCACCGGCACGATAGTTGGTGAGACCCGGGACGATGCACCGGTCACCAGATAAGCATCGACCTGGTCAAAAAAGGGCCAACCGATATCAAGCAACCAGAGAATTTTTCGAGACTCGACAGAGATACCGCCCGGAAGCTGGCAGAGAGAAAATCTAACCCAATAGGTAGAGGAACTAACACCGCGATTAACGGTAGAAGAATGGATCGAAGAAAACTCTGTGTTAAACGCAGGCTGAGCGACATCGTCAATGGCCCACTGCCCCTTAGCATCTTCCAGAATTTCCAGATAAGGACCGACCTCATACCGTTCAGCATCGTGACCGAGGGGCAGCACCGCCATCTTTGCCACAGCCGGTCCAACGCCTGCCAGCAGGCCGCAGAACATACAGCACAGCAGAAACAACCAACAGCGTATACTCCCTTGAGCTATTAAATCCGGAAAGCGCATCTATCTCCCTGACAACCTGACGTAAAAAGGAGCCTGTCGGCAAGGAAGAAATACGGCTCAAAATCGTCGACCGATGGGGGGGCAGCACGACAGCTAGCATGATTAGCCTTACCTTATACCATGATTTCCCCACTTCTTTGCAACAAAACTTCTCATTAATCCCTAAAAACCCACGAACGCCATCGTGCCCCCTTGACAAGCCGAGGGCAAGTGGTTAGATTAGCGACGATAAAAAACTGGAGGTGGTTCCATGCCAATGTACGAGTATCAATGCCAAGAGTGTGGTCTGGTTTTTGAAATCAGACAAAAGTTTTCCGACAATCCGCTGACCAAATGCCAAGCCTGTGGTGGCCCGGTCAACAAACTGATTTCCCAAACCGCTTTTGCTCTCAAGGGCAGCGGCTGGTACGAACAAGGTTATTCAAAGTCCGCCGCCAAGCCTGCCTGCCCACCCGCAGCAGCGGGCAAGAGTTGCGGCGGCTGCCCCAAAGCAGCC
>CAZKQY010000416.1:0-2807 GCA_964555005.1 uncultured Syntrophotalea sp.
CATTGTCGAAGCTGGCGGTTACGTGTCGGTCAGCACCGGCGGAGTACCCGACGCCAACGCTATCCCGATTCCCAAAGCCGATGCCGACACCGCCATGGATGCCGCCGAATGCATCGGCTGCGGTGCCTGTGTGGCCGCCTGCCCCAACGGCTCGGCAATGCTATTCGTTTCAGCTAAAGTCGGCCAGCTGGCCAAACTACCCCAAGGAAGACCGGAAGCCGCCCGCCGGGTCTGCGCCATGACCGAAACCATGCTCGACGAAGGCTTCGGCAACTGCAGCAACCATTATGAATGCGAAGCGGCCTGCCCCAAAGGAATCAGCGTCAAATTCATCGCCATGCTCAATCGCGAATACCTCAAGGCGCTGCCGAAGTTCAAAGGAAAATAACAGGTCGGCCCCGCAGGCCTAGACAACCCCTAATGCGTGCAAACAAAGCTCCGAACTGGCCATTCACAACCTTTTCCACTGTCCCCGAAGAGCAGAGCCAATTGCTTTTGCCAAACCCTCCAGGCCGGGCGACCCTTTAAATTGAGGCCGCGATTGCAACAACTCTGTTGCAATCGCGGCCTTTTTGATTCCTTCGATCCAAACCATAGCCGTGGCAGCGTTTTCTGAAGAACTCTTGCCACGGCGAGAAATGCCGTTATTCTTAATATAACCTCTCTTACGACCTGGATTCTTTCTACCACCAGAAAAGAAAGACGGGAATGGACATCTCAGCAAACAACAAACTTTTCAACGATATCAGCATTGTCTTAGGAGGTGCCGCAGGGCAAGGAATCCAAACCATTGAACTTGGGCTTACCCAGCTCTTAAAACAGGGGGGATATCATGTCTTCGCCAGCAAAAACTATATGTCCCGCATCCGTGGCGGCTGCAATTCCACCCAAATTCGAGTCTCGTCCCTTCCGGTAGCGGCACCAGTGGATCGCATAGACCTTTTCATCCCTCTGGACGGGACGGCCCTTGCCCACATGTCAGCAAGGCTCCAGGACCCTACCCTGATACTAGGCGACCGAAACAGCCTGCCGGACCATCCCGGACTTATCGACCTCCCTTTAACCACTATCGCCGAACAGGCCGGCGATCTCCGTTATGCCAGCACCGTGGCTATCGGTGTGGTTCTCGGCCTGTTCCGAGTAAGCCTTGAACTTCTCAATGATTACCTGCAACAGCGATTTGCCGACCAGCCCGCAACGGTTATTGCCGGTAATCGCGTTGCGGCCGCCGCCGGCTACCAACATGGGCAAAAGCTAAATAAAAATGGCACGGTGCAGGTTCAACTGCAACCTTTGGCCTCCGTAACCGGCGACCTGCTTCTCAATGGCAGCGAGGCCGTTGGCTTGGGAGCCTTAGCTGGAGGCTGCAACTTTATCTCCTCCTATCCCATGTCACCCGCGACAGGAGTATTGACCTTTCTCGCCCAACAGGCCGATGAATTCGGCTTGGTTGTCGATCAGGCCGAAGACGAGATTGCCGCCATCAACATGGCCCTCGGCGCCTGGTATGCCGGCGCCCGCGCTCTGGTTTCAACTTCGGGCGGCGGGTTCGCCCTGATGAGCGAAGGACTAAGCCTGGCCGGCATGATCGAATCGCCACTAGTGGTTCACCTGGCCCAGCGTCCCGGCCCGGCCACCGGCCTGCCAACCCGCACCGAACAGGGAGATCTGCAACTGGCTCTGTATGCCGGACACGGCGAATTTTCCCGTCTAATTCTGGCTCCCGGCAGTATGCAAGAAGCCTTTTCCCTGACTCGACGGGCTTTTTATCTGGCCGACAAATACCAGGTGCCCGTCATCATCCTTACCGACCAGTTTTTGCTCGATTCAATCACCAACATTCCAGCCCTTGATCTGTACGATCTGCGGATTCACCATCAGTTTATCGAAACAGATGTCGACTACGCCCGCTACCGCCTCACCGCCAGCGGCTTATCCCCCCGCGGTCTGCCCGGCCACGGCCAGGGACTGGTCTGCGTTGACAGTGATGAGCATGATGAAGCGGGACATATCAGCGAAGACTTGACCCTACGTACTACTATGACCGACAAACGCCTGAACAAACATCATGCGCTACAGCGGGAGGCCATTGCGCCGCAATTACTGGGTAGCGACGATTACCACACGCTGGTGGTCTGCTGGGGTTCGACCTATCATGTGCTGCGAGAAGCCCTGGAAAGCCTTAAGGGAAGACACCTAGCCGGGCTGCATTTTTCTCAGCTTTATCCCCTGCCACCCCAGGCTGTCCCATGGTTGCGCCAAGCCAGGCAGTTGGTGGTAGTCGAAGGCAATGCTACCGGACAGTTCGCCAGCTTGGTGAAGCAAGGATATGATTGCCCGGTTAAGCATCGCATTCTCAAATACAACGGCCTGCCCTTTACCGTTGAGGAACTCATAAATCGTCTGCAGCCCCTGCTCGATGTGCCCCTTGATCCGGCCAAGGAGAATCAGGAATGAACAGAAAATACTTCGACCGACCCGATATCGATATCGCCTGGTGTCCCGGCTGCGGAAACTTCGCCATTCTCAAAATCCTTAAACAAGCCCTGGCGGAACTGGCCATCGCGCCGCAAAACCTGGTCATCGCCTCGGGCATCGGCCAGGCCGCCAAAATCCCTCATTATCTGCAGACCCACCTTTTCAACGGACTGCATGGCCGGGCTCTACCTGCCGCCACAGCCATCAAGGCCACCAATCCCCAATTGACCGTCATTGCCGAAGGCAGCGACGGCGACATGTACGGCGAAGGCGGCAACCACTTCATGCACACCATCCGGCGCAATCCCGACCTGACCCACCTTGTGCAC
>CAZKQY010000417.1:0-5586 GCA_964555005.1 uncultured Syntrophotalea sp.
ACTCTCGGCGGTTCGCGCCTCGATGCCGGGAGCTGGGCGGTCGCCGCACTGCTGGCCGGTCTGGTCTGCCTGGCCCTGTTCGTGGCCTTCGAGAAGCGCTGTCTCCATCCGGTGCTTGACATTCGCCTGCTGACCGGCAACCGGATTTTTGCTTTGAGCAACGTCGCCGCCTTTATCAATTACGGTTCGACCTTCGGTGTGGTTTTTTACCTTAGCCTCTACCTGCAGTACGTCAAGGGGCTCAGCCCTAAAGATGCCGGTTTGTTGCTTATGCTGCAGCCGCTGGTGCAGATGCTGCTGGCTCCTCTTGGCGGGCGTCTGGCCGATCGGTTTCCCGCTGTCCGAGTCGCTACGGTGGGGATGGCCCTGTGCTGTTGCGGTCTGTTGCTGGCGGCTACCATCGGTCCCGATACCTCGTTGGTAGTGGTGGCCGGCACTTTGCTGTTGCTTGGCCTTGGCTTCGCCTTTTTTTCCACCCCCAACACCAGTGTTATCATGGGCAGTCTCGATAAACGCTATCTTGGTGTGGCTTCCGGTCTGACCGGCACCATGCGCTCTTTAGGTATGACCTTCAGCATGGTGATCGTCACTCTCAGTTTCTCCCTGTTCATGGACGGTCATACGGTTTCAGTGGCAACCATCCCGACCTTCATGCGTAGCATGCAGACCGACTTGTTGCTCTTTTGCGCCCTGTCGGTGTTTGGCATCGGTTGCTCCTTAGGGAGGCTTTCCTGGCGTGCTTGCTAAGAGACCGTCGGACTGTGCCCTCCACGTCGCCAGGTTGCGCATCTCTTCGATCAGCATCCCAAAGTCTTTGCTGTGCTGTCCAAGCCTGCCTCACATCAGCGATCCCGCGTGAGACCTATTTGTTCCCACAGAAAGTCGAAATCAAAGGGTTGGCCGCCTACATCGCGGGCCCGGCGTGCTTCGAGGTGCTCGTACGATTCAAGCAGGTCGATCACGGCCTGGCGCCCTTTGGCGCTGCGGATGGCCTGGCGCGGCGTTTTGTCGCCGAGCGCCGGGATCTTTTCATCAACCCAGTTGGCGTAATGCTTGCGCAGATAATCATGCACGATGGTCGTCATGACCTCCGGCGGAATGTCGGGGGGTGCAGTCGGTGCTGCGGTTGCCAGCGCTTTGGGGGAACGGGGATCGACTAGCTCGCGGCTCAGGTGGCGCAGGGTCTGGCCGGCGATCCGTTCCAGCCAGGCGCGACTTTCGTCGGCCAGCTTGCGGGTGCGGCAGAACGCCTCCAGAACATCCTTCCCGGTCAGGGTCAGTGATGCCTGAATCCGGCAACGCCCGTCGTCCAGTTCGACAATCCGCACCCATCCCTCATTGCTATCACTATCAATGTCAGGCTGTTGTGCCAGCAGTGCCACCAGAGCCTTGCGATCGCTGACCCGATAGCGGTCGGTGGTGCCGAGAATCGGCTCCCCGCTTGCGGCATCCACCAGTTCGGGCAGTGGACGCACGGTGGTCAGGGTATCCAACCACTGCAGCCCGATCTGCCCGCCGATGACCTCGCGGGCGATCTTGGAAGCCCAGTCGGTTCCCGTCATCTCGTAGAGAATTTCATCCCGGCAGGCCAGTCCCTCGTCGCGGCTGAAGGGATAGACAGCCCCGGAAAGGACCCAGCCCTCATCCTGCGCGACCAGCCGTGCGCCTAAAATGTCGCCGCGCACCAGGGATTGCGAGGCGCTGCGCTCGGCAACCCAGACATCGGCTTGTTCGGGGCGCAGCAGGTCATGCAGGCGTAAACCTTCACCGGGGCGGCTTTCGCGGACCTCGTAAAGCCCCAGCATGTTCTCGTTCAGCCGGCGCAGCCAGTCCCTGCCGGCCGCGGGCAGCAGCGGCCCGCCGGGACCGAGGATCAGCTCGTGAACCGGTCTGCGCTCGCCGTCAATCTCCAGCTGGGCATCGGCCAGCGTCCATTCGCCGATATTGACCTGCAGCATCTCCTGCAGGTGCGGCGGCAGCTCGCTGATGGCTTGCATCTCCTCCTCGTCGGGATCGCCGAAAAAATCGTAATGCACCGCCTCCGCCACCTCCTCGGGATATCTTGCAGACAGCCATTCCAGCGCACGGGGCGCGGCACTCTGCTTTTCGCGCTGGCGTGTTGCGAATTCGTCCCTTTTCAGAAGACAGCATTTCTTGTATTTCTTGCCGCTGCCGCAGGGGCAGGGCTCGTTACGACCTGTCGTAGCCATCCTTACCTCCCCGGCACAAAAGGAATCAGGCCCAGCCGGAAGGCTTCTTCCTGCAGCGCCAGCGGCGCGTTGCGGATATCGACCATAAATCCATCAACCAGAACCATCCAGGCCAGCGGGTTGTCGTCCAGTCTGCTCGGCAGGGTCCAGCGCGGATCGAGTGGGGTGATCTTCAGGGCGTCCTGAATGCTTCTGGCCTTGGCCGTCGCCGTGCTCTTGCCGATGCCGAACAGCTCGCAGAGCTGTTTCAGCGGCAGGTGAGGGGTCTGGGTCTTGTCGTGCAGAAAATTCGTGCTGCCGATGACATAGACGCAGGCGCAGGCCCACTGCGCGGGTTTGCCCTTGAGCAGTGGCGAGGGACGTTTGCGGCAGAGTGTCGCGGCCAATTGCCGCGAGACCAGCGCATATTCCTCGTTCAGGTGCTCGTGACAGAATTCGGCAATGCGCTGGCTTACCTCGGCAAAGACCGGCTGCATTGTTTTGGGGACTTTCAGGGGATCGGACATCGATTGTTCTCCGGTGTTGGTCAAACGGATTGTCTGAGATGTTTTTCAAAGCGGCGGCCAATCCGCCAGAAAGCACGCAATTCCATCCAGCTCATGCCCCGGTGTAGCCACAGACTCCGGCCCGTGGCGAGTTGGGGATTGGCAGATGCACACCGCAGGATGCTCCTCGCAGACGCAGCAGGGTTTTGGCACTGGTGATGTCGGTCAGGTACTTCTTTCGGAGTGAAAGATCAATTCAGACAATATCGAATATGGAGAAGCCGCTATTTTAGTTTCTCAAAAATTCGGCTCAGATAACTGCTGCCATCCCGCAGCAGTACAGAAACCCTGTCCAACTCGTTCTTCTCATGCCAGTCCAGACGCAACACGCCTTTCTGAATCATCACTTCGGCAAGCGCCATGTCCCGATCATTCGGTGCGGCCCCCTTAAATCGCCCAAGGGGTGATTTATCACGCAACAGAATAAAAGACTGAATATTCCAGGTCCGCTTGGTTCGTTGGCCCATCTCCCGGGCCAGCTCGGCCAGTTGGCCACTGGTTGCCACCCGCACCTTGTCGTTCATGCCGTCCGGCCCATTCAGGCCAAGATCATCCTCTTTGATAATGCCGGTCTGTCCCTTGGGATCGAAGAGCGCCAGGGTTGTCTTTTTGTGCTTGTCGTCCACAATCCACAAGACAAAATCGGGATAAAAAACCCGGGTCTCTCCTTCAAGGTACAGTCCGATAGAGCGCAACGATTCCACATTGCGCATCAGGTAGAACTCGCGATGATCCCGGCAGTAATTGGTGTCGATAAAGGTCAGAATGTCGTGCAGAAATTTGCGTTCACCGGTGTTGAGTTTGTCCGGTGAGATACCAATGCGTTGCAGTTTGTGTTTTTTCAACAGCTGTTCGGTCGCTTCCCCGAGCAGCGGTTCATAAATATGATAAGGGCCCAGTTCCTCTTTGAGCTGCAATTCAAGCTGTTGTCGCAGGCCGGGGTCGCTCTCAAACGCCTGCTTTTCACTTTCCTTGGCAAACTCGTAGGTTAGCGCATAGCGGTCGATGAAATCGCCGGGCGCGCCGGCAACGCTTTGCCGCACCGGCTCAAAGCGATAACAGCGCTTGTCGATGTCATAGCGCACCTTATGAAAAACCTTCTCCAACAGGTCGCGCTGGACCTCATCCAGCAGCCGTTCAATCACACTCCAGGAACGGTCGTTTAGGTCGTGATCGTAAAGCACCTGGCCGACAGCGGGGAGCATGTCTGCCAGTGTCAGCCGTCCTGTCTTGCCTTCTTTCAGCAGATAGAGCTGCACCCGTTGCTGGCGGCACCAGATCAGCAGGCGTTGTTGCAACCAGTCGGTCGGCAAAAAGGCGGATTCACTGGTCAAACAATAATTCAACGCCTGAATCAGGTTTTGCCCGTCCTTGGCCCGGTCAGCGCGGTAATCCAGGCTGATAGCGAGATTGGGGAGCCTGCCGCTCAATACTTCGCCCTGTTCCACATGTTGCCAGTGCCAGTCGTGACTGGCGGCATCGAAGGTGAGTCGCAAGGGCGCGTCAAACTCGGAACGGCCGACTTTGAAGGTCTGCAGTTTCGGCTGATAGTCGGCAAAGGCAAGCTGTTTCTTGCCGACTTTCACCAGACTCGGTTTGACGTCGAGAGTAAAGGGCCCGGAGATAGCGGGGAGATCCTGCTCCAGAGCTTTAAGGAAGGTTTCCAGCCAGGAGCGATTGAGGCTGTAGACGTTGAGCGTTTCCAACCGGTGTAGCTGATTGTCCGGGGTGTTTTCTGTCACCAGCTCCTGATAGTCGAGACAGTGCTCCAGATTCTGACGCTTGCCGTCACCACTTAAGCCCTTAAGCCGCACGCCGCGGCCGAAGATCTGGATGATCTTGTTCCCTTTGGAGGAGCCCAGATTGATCAGTCCGATAATGGAGACGCGGAAGCAGTTCCATCCCTCGGCAAATTTACGACTGCCGACCAGCAGATTGACCGGCGAAGCAGGGTCGTCTATGGCGAAGAAATAATAACGGGGATTGACGATGCCGGCCTTGGTCAGGGTCACCACGGGCTCACCGTTGGCGTTGTGCAGTTGTGGATGGGCGTCACAATCGTTGAAAAATTTGTCACCGTTGCCGACGTTGATCAGCCCCCAGTAAGATCCGTCGCCCCAGGAAAGCCAGATTTCGTCTTGAATGGCAGGCGAACGGGTCAGGGTCAGCTGGCCGCTGTACTGGCCGTTGAAGATCGACTGATAGCGCGTGCGCTCTTCAAGCTTTAGATGCGCCAGCCAGACGACAAATTTCCGGATATCCGAAACCTCGTCCTTGTCGCTCCCCTCTTTTTTGGGATCTTCCACCGTGTTGCCCATAAATGCCAACAGCGGTTTGTCGGGGAAACGCCCGGCAAAGGGCAGTTGCCCCGCCTCATGCGCCTGGCTTACCGCAAGATGTTCGTGAGCGATCAATTTTTCGTTAAGGGTGTCCAAGGTGGCGGCGAAGAAGTCGGCCTCGCTCTTCCCCTGATCGGCAAAGCGGTCGTCACTTAAGGATTGCAGCGCGTAGTCTTTGCCGTAGCCATCCTTGAAGAAACGGTAATAGTTGTAGTCGTAAACGATCTGTTCTTCGTATTCGCGCACATGCTGTTCGGTGATGCCGTGATAAGTGGCCGAATATTCGAAAAGGAAGCTGTTTTCCGGCTTCAGCAGATCCTGCCGCAATTTTTTAAAGGCGCCAATATCCTTGCCGCCGCTCGCCAGGCCAATATGCCCTTCGTCCACCAGCACCAGGCGGAATAGGCGCTTACTCTCGGGCATATTGAAAAACCCGGGTTCCCGGTTCAGCAGTGCCCCGGTGGTCGCCACGATCAACTTAATACGGTTATT
>CAZKQY010000418.1:0-6498 GCA_964555005.1 uncultured Syntrophotalea sp.
AAGGCGAAGGACAGTCCTTTTTCCATTGCCCGAACGTTCATCACGGACTTTATTTCCTGCAGCAGCTGGAAGAGATCGAAAGGCGACTCTTCCAGTTCCACTCGGCCCGACTCGATCTTGGACATGTCCAGCACGTTGTTGATCAGGGCCAGTAAATGTTCGCCACTGCGAGTGATGATGCCCAGGTTCTCTTTCTGTTCGACGGTAACGTCCACGGCATTCATCATCACTTGCGAAAATCCCAGCACCGCGTTCAAGGGAGTACGCAACTCATGGCTCATGTTCGCCAGGAAGACGGTTTTAGCCTTGTTGGCGGTTTCCGCGGCTTCTTTGGCCAGGCGCAGCTCCTCGGCGGCCTGCTTTTGTATCGTAATGTTTTCGAGAATGATGATAACGCCACTGAATACTTCCCGCATATCCAGTATTCTCGAAAATTTGACATTGAAATATCGGGGTTCCTCCAGATTTCGAATTTCCTTTTCCATGCTGACCGAGGAATCGCTGCCCGCGATGAAATTGTCGAGATCGTGCGCCAGCCACGGGAAAATTTGGCGGATCGGTTTCCCCACAAGAACTTCGGAATTTTCATCTGCGGCATTCTGATCCACCGGCGAATCCGCAGCCAGGGTCACGGTCTTCAGGTAATATTGCGTGCCCTGGGTCCCCGAAATATCCAGCATGACCGATGCGGCCAAATTCAGGTCAACGATCCGGTTTTGTTCATCTGTGATAAACACAGGATTCGGGACGCCTTCGAAAATGGTCAGATATCTGTCCTTTTCCCGGGACATCGCCCGATTGCGGACCTGCAGTTCCTCTATCCGTTTGCTTTGATCCGTCTCGGCCCATTCCGCACAGAACGCGACCATCATGCGGTCGAACATGCGTGTGACGTATTTCAGGCATACCGCTTCATAATCCGCTTCGAATCCGCCATGCCTCACCAGATCCAGCCATGCCTGTTTGTAATAGACCATCAGCGCATGAAACATCTCCAGGCTGATGCCCCGCTCCCTGTGCCGGATCGCCGTATTGACAATGAAAGCGCAGAGCGGATCATGCCTGAAATCTTCTCCCTGCCTGAATTCGAAATCCGGATACCTGATTTGCAAGCCCGTTATCAATGCCGCCGAAAGCCCTCTGACACATCTGCGCCACGCTTCTTCGACCGAGGCCCCGTCCCCTATGTCGATAACTCTCCTGGCATGGAAAAGCAGTCTTTTCATCAGCCAGTCTTCATGACCTCTCAACAGCTCCTCAAGGCGAGCCATATCGTTTGTCGAAGAACTCAAGTTAACACCTTCTTTATTTACAATCCGCCCGTTTCCCGACCGCTCATGATGTAGGCTTTCGAACCTGACGATCAAGTCCAAAAACTGCAGAAGCCGGTTCTCGAACCAAGGGTTTCACATACAAACTCGGCACGACAGAGCGGCATTCCTCTTGACGAAAAATCAAGCTAAAACCTTTTGTTCATGCACCTTTAACGGCGCAGATTCGGCATATTCCATGGCTAATGATAACCGATACCAGATGGAACCGGAAGACACATTGAAAAAGAATAATATTTCCCCCACCCAATATTGCACGGTTTGCAGCCGTTTATACTTTCAGTAGGCCACATTACGCATTATGTTTCCTGATTAGCACTGATCTTCCGCTAAGCGGAGCCAATGTTCTGGACGCTTTCCCGTGCGAACCGCTGCGACGAGCATGCGGAGAAGAAGCGCAGCAAGATCGAAGCGGCGATTGAAGCGATACTGATACTCGCCGAGGTAGCGGTAAGCGTATTTCTCAAAATCGAACGCGTGATAGGTCCCGCTGACGGCAGACTTCAGGTTGCCAAGGATGGCGTTAACCCAGGTAAAGCATCCCATGTCAGTGCTTTTTCGTCCCTTGCCGACAACTTCACGCTGTTGGATGCACCCGGCTTGAGTGACAAACTTGAAACACCAGAGACCATCCGCGACAACCGTCATTGCGGGAACCAATGAACGGGTGGCCCAAGCCTTGACCTCGGCGTTACTGAATGCTTTAACCCGAGAGAAAACAACATACAAAGGATGGTTCTGACTGTTGGTCTGAACAGCGGCAATGAACGGCACTTTGTTCTCGGACCCGCGCCCTACCTTTCCGCCGGGATTTTCCCCGCCAAGGTAGGCATCGTCAATCTCAACACGGCCTGAGAATCGAGTGGTGGTTTCTCGCTCATACATGACCTGCATGAGTTTGTGCTTCATTCGCCAAGCTGCAGGGTAAGAGAAACCAACCAAACGAAGTTTTCGAGGGCGGTCTCACACTGGGCCACGTTACCATAATTGGTGAGAAACTGGTTCAAGCTCATTCCTGCTTGAAACTGGATTCGATTCATCTTCACGGCATACCTCCCTGAGAGTGATGCCGCGACTTCAAACCCCCGTTGTATCAGAATATGTCACACTGTCTCGGCGGAAGATTGGTGCTAAACATATGAAATTTTCAACACGCTAAGTGAACCCTTGGGATTCCTATCCGGTGCCTTTTTGCGGGGTGCGGGGCGACAAACGCCGGACAAAGAGCCCGCGTCAAATGTTGCGCTTCATCAGCTCGGCACAGATCGCCTCCACGTTGTCCGCCGTGACTTCCAATTGCCGGCACAGCCGTTCGGCCTCGGCCCGCCGAGCCGTATCCAGCAAGTCGCCCAGGCCGCGGAAACAGCCGGCCCGACGACCCAATTGATAAAGAGTTTGCTCCTCATCGTTCAAAGCGAGAAAAGAGCGCAGCAAAGCGAGCATCCGTTCTTTATCACCGGGCAACTTCCCCTGCAGATCCTCAAACAGGTTCAATGCGTGATCACTGACCACGACACTCTCGATTCCTTGGAGGGATTCGAGCAACTGCAGCAACTCCTGGACGATTTCGTCGGCGTTGCAGAGTTCGAAGCGACCGGCCGCCAATTCGTCCGCAAGGGGCGTACCCTCAGGCACCGCCAGGGTGCGCAGGCGGATAAAATGAGGGTTGATCCGGTTGATGGCTGCGGCGGTCTGCCGGGCGTGTTCGCCGGAAAGGCTACGGCCGCCGAGCCCGGGCATAACGTAGAGGGACAGCTCCATGCCGGCGTCCACCACCATCCGTCCGGCCTGAATGTGCAGCGCCTGGCTGGCCCCCTTGCGGACCTTGCGCAACACCTCATCGGAGCCCGATTCCAGGCCCATATGCAAACGGCTCAGCCCGGCCCGATAAAGAGACTGCAGGTCCGGCGGAGAATAGCGGGCAATCGTCGCCGAGCGACTGTAGCTGGTCACCCTCTCGATTTGAGGAAAGGTTTGGCACAGATGATCGAGTATCAACAGCAGTGGCTCCGCACCGGCCGCCAGGGCGTCTGCGTCCTGCAGAAAAACCGAGCGCAGGCCGTTCTGATGCCAGTGCACCGCTCCTCGAAATGCAGCCCGTTCCACTTCGGGCAACTGCTCATGCCATAGCCGCAAGAACTGCGGAGCCAACGGCCCCTGCTCAGCTCGCTGCTCCAATGACTTTACATGACAGGCGACAACATCGATATCTTCCATGACCTCGGCCGCCGACCGCAAAGAGAACTTTTGCCCCTTGTACAAGGAGCAAAAGGTACAGCGGTTCCAGGGGCAGTTACGCGAAACCCGCAGCAGCAGACTGCCTGCCTCGCTTGGCGGTCGGATCGGTCCCTGTTCGAAGCCGAATCGTCCTATCTTGTTATAAGGTTGTTGAGTCATCCTTTATCTCCTTACCTCATCATACTCCGCCCTTCAGAAAAATATCAGCGACCATACCAACTATTTTGTCTAATATTTAAACGCTTTGACGGCTACGGATGCTTCTGTAATAATCTGAATCTTTCGCAATCGCTACCGCCAACGCCCTATTTCCTTTGCAGCAAATCAACGGTTGTGCTAATAAGCCCGGTCCAGTAACATTTAGTGAAAGCTGGCCACATAGCTGTTTCTTGTGTTTATTACTTCCATCGCCCATGCCCATTGGAGCCCACCATGTATGAGATCGGCCGCATCAACAGCCTGCAGATTGATCGCATCGACTACGACGGGGCCTGGCTGCAGGCCGGTCCGAATTATATCCTCCTACCCGCCACCGAGGTAATCGCCTCGATGAAAGACGGTGACCGGCTAGAGGTCTTTCTCTACCAGGGCAGCAATGGCGAGCTGGTGGCGACCCTCAAACACCCCAAAGCTCAGGTCGGCGAATTCGCTCTGCTCAAAGTCAGCGACGTGACGCGCCACGGGGCCTTTCTGGACTGGGGTTTGGAAAAGGACTTGCTGGTCCCTTATAGCGAGCAACCGGAACGGATGCGCGTCGGCCGCAATTATATAGTCATGGTCTATCTCGACAATCTGGGACGGACCGTGGCCACGGCCCGCATCGACCTCCATCTGGAAAAGGCAAAGGAAAAGATTGATCTGGTCCAAGGCCAAGAGGTCGACCTGCTGCTTTGGGAATATACCGATCTTGGCGCTAAGGTGATCATCAACCATCGCTATGGCGGGCTGGTCTACAGGGATGACCTGCTGCCAGGTCAGCGGCGGGGAGACCGGTTCAAGGGCTATATAAAATGCCTTCGCGAGGACAATAAGATCGATGTGTCTCTACGCCGCGGTGGTATTGAGGAAGTGAAAGAAGCCCAGCAGGTCGTTCTCGAGGCCCTGAACAAGGATGGTTTTCTTCCCCTGCACGACAAAAGCTCGCCACTGGAGATCAAACAGCTTCTGGGCATGAGTAAAAAATTATTCAAAAAGGCTGTGGGTGGTCTGTACAAGAATCGGCAGATCGAATTAGCTGATAAGGGGATTCGCAAGAAAAGCTGAGAATGGACAAAAAAATAGGCGCGTTGCCCAAGAGACCGAAGGAACGCGCCAAAAGATGGAGGTCTTTGTGTTTCGTGCCTGAACTATAGCGCTTCGACGAAGGATCCGCTACGTGGCTTTCCGTAAAAGTTGACAACCAAAAGCCTATTTTCCAACTGTGCATTTGTACAGCGCAAAGTTCCACAACCCGTGACAGCCCCCAAAATAATGGCATGAACCTTACCCAACTCATCAGCCGGCACCAAAGCATTCGCAACTACAGCGACCGGGCAGTAGAGCCCAAAAAACGAGACCAGCGGGTAAACTTCACAAAACTAGACAAACATTGACGGCGTCGCAAAAATTTATAGGATGGATATGCTCCTCTTTTTAGCGGTGTTCCTAACGGTCTATGGACTGATGCACGCCCTGGTTTTCTGGGGCATGCATCCCTTGCTAACCAGTCACCCCGCACTGCCGGGCCTGGTCTGGGTCTGGATGGGGCTGATGATCGCCTCCCCGATGCTGATCCGGTTCCTTGACCGCAATGGCCATATTGCGGCTGCCCGTGGTCTGGCCTGGGTCAGCTATTGCTGGATGGGGCTACTGTTCATCGCCTTCTGCCTATTTGCCGCCATGGCTTGCTGGCACCTGCTGGCGCTGATAACCAAACAACTCTTACCCGACTTGCCTCTTCTGACCCTTCACCGGCCAGCCGGTGCGGCACTGGTACTGCTGATTACCCTCGGCACCGGCCTGTATGGGGTTTACGAAGCAACCGACCTACACATAGAAACGATAAAACTAGTCTCGAACAAACTACCACTTGAGCGAGACCGGCTGCGCATTGCCCAGATTTCGGACCTGCATCTCGGTCTGCTTCATCGCGAGGAAACCCTGGCACCGGTGCTGGCTCAATTACAACGGCTTCAGCCGGACCTGCTGGTCGCCACCGGCAACATCGTCGACGCGCAAATGGATCACCTTATCCCCCTGAGCAAACTCTGGCAGCGCATTGATCCTCCTCTGGGAAAATACGCGGTTACCGGCAACCACGAATATTACGCTGGCCTCGACCAGTCCTTGGACTTTTTAAAACAGAGTGGATTTACCGTACTGCGCAACGAGGGCGTAACCGTAAAAAAAACCGTCACACTGGTCGGGGTGAACGACCCGACGGACCCGCAGAAGCCCCAAGAAGCGCGGCTGCTGGAACAAAACAGTCAGGGATTCTTCACCCTATTGCTTAAGCACAGGCCTCTTATCGACAAAAAAGCCGCCGGCCTCTTTGACCTGCAGCTTTCCGGGCATGCCCATCGCGGCCAGATTTTTCCTTTTAATTTGCTGACAGCCCTCAAATACCCCCGCCAAAACGGTCTTTATCCTTTGCCGGAAGGAGGTTGGCTTTATACCAGCCGTGGCACGGGCAGCTGGGGGCCGCCCCTGCGCATTCTGGCTCCGCCGGAAATCACCTTATTTGAAATTGTGAAACAGAAAAAAACGGAAAACAAACACTAAGGAGATTTTCAGGAGCCTGCTTCTATCTATAAATAAAACAATCTCCCAGTTCAGCTGAAATTCATAAAATAAAGGTAACTATTCAGCACCTCTCAAACCACACATTTGGATTGGGGGCGGATAGCAACTATTGAGGCAGCATAAATTGAGGTGACTTGCCCTCAAACAA
>CAZKQY010000419.1:0-4964 GCA_964555005.1 uncultured Syntrophotalea sp.
TCTTGCCACAAGTCACGCACGGAGCAAAGCGAAAAATACGGTAATATTCAATTATTTCGAGATGTTACATCGTTTGCAGGTTTTTGCAAACCCATCAACGTTAACGGCCTTCGAGCTCGATTGCATCAGCTGCAAAAACTGGTCGAGCAGCATGACCCCGATATTATTGGTCTGCAGGAAACCAAGGTGCAGGATGCAGATTTTCCTCTTTCTGCCCTGCAGGAGCTAGGTTATCGGGCTCAGTATTACGGTCAAAAGAGTCACTATGGCGTAGCTCTACTGTCCCGCTGTGAACCTCTGGAGGTGCACAAGGGCTTTTCCTCTGACACAGATGGCGACCAATGTCGGTTGTTGTCCGCCGCCTTTGCCTTGGCCGATGGCGGAAAACTATGGGTGATCAACGGTTATTTTCCCCAAGGTGAGAGTCGCAGCCATCCGGTCAAGTTTCCCGCTAAAGAACGCTTTTATGCGGAATTGCTTGCTTTTCTGCAGCAGCGATATAGCCCGACTGATCGACTGATCGTGATGGGGGACCTTAATGTGGCACCGAACGATCTTGATGTCGGCATCGGCTCGGACAACGCTAAGCGTTGGCTGCGCACTGGTAAATGTTGTTTCTTGCCAGAAGAGCGCCAATGGCTGCAAAGCCTTCAAGGGTGGGGGTTGGTCGATACCTTTCGGGCTAGAAATCCTTTAGTGGACGACCGCTTCAGCTGGTTCGATTACCGCAGTCGCGGCTTCGACCGAGAGCCGAAACGGGGTTTGCGTATTGATCTGATCCTGGCCAGCTTGCCTATGATGGAGTTTTGCCGAAACGGCGGTATCGATTATAAGCTTCGCGCCATGGAGCGGCCCTCTGACCATTGTCCGGTTTGGGCCGAGTTTGAAGTTTCCACGTCCTGAATTGCAACTGGATGCAGGGGAGGATGGAGGGGGAGCAGGTAAGAGATGGGCATTAAACGACAAAGGCCGGGCGTTTGGTCACTGTCGCAAATAGTGATTATTCGGGAACGATCGCGCAACAGGAGAGTTCCACCCGGCGGTTGCGCTGCCGACCGTCGATGGTATCGTTGCTGACAATGGGGGCCTTTTCACCAAAACCGCGGGCGAAGAGTTTGTCCGCATCCAGTTCGAAGTTCTCCATCAGGTAGTTGCGCACACTTTCAGCGCGACGTTGGGAAAGGGCCTCGTTGTAAGGTTCGTTGCCGGTAGAATCGGTATGGCCGGCGACCAAAATCTTATGGGTGGAATATTTGCGAATAAAAGCCGCGCCCTTGGCTAGTTCGTTGTGATAGCTGGGTTTGATATCGAATTTATCGACATCGAATTCTATGGAGAGGGTCATGGAGATAGGACAGCCCTTGTCGTCCACGATTAATCCGGTAGGGGTTTCAGGGCATTCATCCTTGTCGTCGTAAACGCCGTCTCTGTCGCTGTCCAGAGGGCAGCCCTTGTTGTCCACGATTAATCCGGCAGGGGTTTCAGGGCATTTGTCGAGGTAGTCGTAGACGCCGTCTCCATCGCTGTCCAAAGGACAACCGATGGCGTCCACAACGACTCCTGCAGGAGTATCAGGGCACTGGTCGAGTTCGTCAAAAACACCGTCGCCATCTCTGTCCAGCGGGCAACCGGCCCCATTGACCATCACACCTGTTGGGGTGTCGGCACAAAGATCATGAACGTCCGTTACTCCGTCACCATCACTGTCGATGGGAGGACGGGGTTTGGGGGCTTCCTTGGTTTTGCTGCCTATCAGGTAGGTGAGGCCGGCGGTATAAATAAAGTTGTTTTCCGGGTCGCCAAAGGCAAGAATATGGCGTATGTCGCCGCGCAAGGCCAAGTCGTCGGTGAAAAAGTATTTGAGGCCGACGCCGTAATCGACTAGAAAGTTGGTGTCTGATTTACCATTGTTCGGATTGAGGGACATGCCGCCCAAGCCGCCTGCGATATAAGGAACCAAGGTGTTGTTGGGCATAAAATGGTAGAGGGTGTCGAGGCGATAGACCAAGCCGTCAACGTCGGAACCCTTGCTGTTGTCGGCGTTGGCGTCGAAATAGTTGAGTACGAACTCGGTGCTCCAAGTGTCGGTCAGGTTGTACCCCAACCCCAGGCTGTAGGTCAGCGCGTCGTCGAGATCCTGGTCACCCTCAAAGATGTAGCCGCCGAACATGGGCGACAGGTTGAAGCTGTCGGACCGGCTGGCGGCATGAACCGTGACACAAAGAAAAGCCAGGCAGAGCAGAACGGCAAAGGTTCTGGTCAATGAGCTTTTCACTGCTTTCATGGGATACTCCTTCAGAAAAACTGCCGCTTCAAACAGGCACAACAAGAAGGTGAATTTTAACATTTTCACGGCGTCGTGCAAAGAAAATTTTAGAAAAAAAAGGGCAGGAAAGACTGCTGCCCTCCGCAGCGGAATGGGGCGTACCTTGACCGCAACCAAAATGCCTTAGAATTAATTGACACAATTAACCAGATAGTCTTTTGGCTGCGATCCTGCTTGACCGGAAGAAGCGGGTGCATTACATTGTTCGATTGTAAAAAAAACATGATGTTTTAGGAGTTTATTAATTTATGAGCAAGAATGAGCTGCCCGGCGAAAAAAGGAGGGGTTCGCTGACCCTGCGTGGGCGATCTCGCGCTATTTCCGCCCAGGAATTTAATGCCTTGTCTGCCGAAGAACGGCTGGTAGTAATCCATGGAGCGCAGGGCCGCGACAAGTACGATCTGTTGCTCGATGCGGCAGACTGCCAGCAATTGCTGCAGCTCTTGCCGCCCCAGGACCTTTATCTGCTGGTCAAAGAATTGGGTTACGAAGATTCCACAGACCTCCTTGCCATGGCCAGTCCAGATCAGATAGTGGTCTGTATCGATCTCGATAGCTGGAAGGGCGACCAGATTGATGGCGATAAATCGCTGGAATGGCTTTTGGCCGCCATTGGAACGGACCCGGAAGAGCTATTGCCGCGTCTGCACGGGTTTGATTTTGATCTGCTGGTGCTGATACTGCAACGTTCAATTACGATTCTCAAAGGGCCGGAAGATTTGTGGGATGACGATCAGGAACCGGGTTCTGGAGTGATGCCCTATGAGTTCGAATTTCCTGATGATGAACGGGCCAAGTCTCTTTATGCTCTGGTCGGTGCGCTGTTTTGCCAGGATGAGATTTTTTGTAGGCGCCTGTTGGAGGCCTTGCGTAGTGAACTGCCCACGTCTCTCGAGGAAGAGGTATATCAGCAGCGGCGCAACCGGCTTCTGGACTATGGGTTTCCTGATCCTGTGGATGCCATGGCTGTCTATGCTCATCTCGATGTCGAAGCTTTCGATCTGACCGAATACTCTCGGCCGTCGACCTTGCCCGAACCGGGGCCGGTAGCGCCAGGCTTTGTTTTGACGCCCATGTCTTCGCAGTATTTGCTGGCGCAGGTTTTGGCGGCCGGTATCGACGCCAGCAGTGTTTGGGACCTGAGTTTTCTCCTTAACCGGGTGATGGTCGCTGATGCGGTCGATGTCGGCGACAGTGCCGCCGTGCAGGAGACTTTGGAGCAGGTGTATGGGTGTCTCAATATTGCCCTTGAGCAACTCTGCGGCAGTTCGCTGGAGAAAGCTCGAGAAGTTTTCGATGGCACCTATCTGCTGGGCTTGTTTCGACTTGGGCATAATATCACCTTGGAATTGCAACAGGAGGCTCGGCGCCTGCTTGTCTCCGCCATAGGTGTTTATCTGGACGGTCCTTATGCTGCCCTGATAGGGTCCCTGCAGGGACGAAAGCCCTGTTATTGCCTCGCTCTTGATAGTGTTTCCCGGGCCGGAGACCTGATTTTTTCTACTCTTCGGCAGGTAGAGGCTACACGGCAGCGGCTGGCTGAGGTGGAAGTGCAACGGCGTTTGTTTGAAGAGCGTTTTGCCTTTAAGTTGCCGCCTCGGCAAGAGCTTGAGGTGAATGGCATTTTCTCTGATGAAGCCGAGCAGTTGACCCTTTCGGATTTCTTTCTTACCGCGCTGGCCAATCGGCTGCTGGGTCGCAACTTCGCACCGGCGCCGATCCCCCTTTTGGAACTTCCGGTGTTGCATCGAATGGTAACTGAAAATGGCCGTCTATCCGAAGCGTTGCGCCAGCAGAGTTTGGTTTGGTTGGAGTCTCTGGAACCGGGAGCTGGAAGCTTTGGGGATTTTTGTTTTAGTGTTTGGGCTGAAGAGTTTTGTGCCCTCGATGCCACAGCTCTGGACCCCCGTTATATCGGAGGCTTGTTGGTGAAATGATGACTTACTGTTAAAATCAAACACGGTATTAATTAAACCCCTGAATATGAAAAAAAACCAGCCGTCCGCTTGATTTCCCCTGTAACCTATGTTAATAGAAATGCATTAAGCAACGGTGGTGTCTACGGCTGGCGGCAACAAATGGGTTGCTTGAGTGGTCGTTGAAATTCCTGCCGGCTTATCTTTTCGAAGTTGCCGCAGGGCAACGGTACGTTTGATCAAGTTGCGAAACAAAGGAGTAGAGAGATGGCAGAAGGTGTAGTTAAGTGGTTTAATGATGCCAAGGGGTTCGGGTTTATCGAGCAGGAGGGTGGTCCCGATGTGTTTGTACATTTTTCAGTAATTCAGAGCGAAGGATTTAAATCGCTGGCCGAAGGCGAGCGGGTGAGCTTCGATATCACGGAGGGCCAGAAAGGTCCCCAGGCAGGCAACGTGATCAAGGTTCAAGGCTGACTGCCGGTTAATCATCTAAATTTCAGGGCTCCACGGTGTTTACCGTGGAGCCTTTTTTATTGGCGTCGCAAAAAGTCCGCCTTACTGCGTTACGGCGTTTTTTCAGGTGCATCTATCTTTAGTTTATAAGTCAGGCGGGGTAAATGTTCAGCCAAGAGCGAAGGGCTGGCCGGTGCAGGTCAGGCACAGCGTCGCAGGAGTACAACGGTTTCAAGGTGGATGGTCTGGGGAAACATGTCAACGGGCTG
>CAZKQY010000420.1:0-2228 GCA_964555005.1 uncultured Syntrophotalea sp.
CCCTAAAAGAGCGGGCCTTGCCAGTTGTAGTTCGGCCTGACACCGGTGGGCCTGACACCGATGGCAAGTCAACTATATGAATCCAGTGGGGATCCAAACGGCCCTGGCTACAGACATAGAGAAATCCGGGAGAGAACTGATGCGTTTATTGATCATAGATGATGAAAAAAACATCCGCCAACTCTACGCCGCCGACCTGCAAGATGCCGGATATCAGGTCGATACAGCCGAAAGCAGTGCAGCCGCCCTCGAATTACTCAATCGCCACAAATTCGATCTGGTTGTACTCGACATTCACATGGGCAACGAAAGCGGTCTGGATATTCTGCAGAATATCGTCCAACAAAAAAAGGATTTGCCCGTAATCCTCTGCAGTGCTTACAGTTGTTATAAAGAGGATTTTTCATCTTGGCTGGCGGACGGCTATGTCGTCAAAAGCTCGAACACCTCAACCTTAAAGGCAGAAATACAACAGGTTCTGGAAAAGAGGGGCATTAAAACTAACGGAGAAAATGCATGAAAGCAGTCATCATGGCCGGGGGTTTCGGCACCCGCATCCAACCGCTCACCATCAATATGCCGAAACCGATGATTCCCTTGATAAACCGGCCGATCATGTTGCATATTGTCGAACTGCTCAAAAAACACGGCATCTTCGAACTGGTCATGTTGCTCTACCATCAACCGGAAGTGATCAAACCCTACTTTGGTGATGGCAGTGAATACGGTGTACGGATTACCTATGTCACCCCTCTGGAAGATCTGGGAACGGCCGGTGCGGTCAAGGCCGCCGCTCGCTACCTTGACGAACGTTTTTTGCTCATCAGCGGCGACCTGCTCACCGACTTCGATCTATCGGCTATTGTCCGTTTTCATGAACAGCGTCAAGCCAAGGCTACCATCACCCTGACCCCGGTCACCGATCCTCTGCAATTCGGTGTGGTGATCACCGACAAACAGGGCCATATTACCAAATTTCTGGAAAAACCGGGTTGGGGGGAGGTCTTTTCCGACACCATCAATACTGGCATCTACATCTTGGAACCTGAGGTCTTGGAGCTAATTCCCGAAGGTCAGAACCGTGACTGGTCAAAAGATATTTTTCCGCAGATGCTGGCCGACCAAGCGCCTCTCTTCGGCTGCAACCAGACCGGCTATTGGGCCGACATCGGCAACACCGATGCCTACCTGGAAGCCAGCCAGGATATTCTGCAGGGCAAAGTCGCGGTCAATATCGACGAAAACCCGGCAGCGGGGCTTGAAAAGATATACCTGGGAGAAGAGACCCTGCTAAGCGCCATCGAACCGGCCCTGTTGGAAGGCATGGTCATCATCGGCAGCAACACCCAGATCAAAGGCCGGGCGCGACTAAAAAACTGCATCATCGGCCGCAACTGCATCATTGAAGACGGCGCCGAGCTGGAAAATACCGTAGTGTGGGACAACGTCTACCTTAAACGGGACTGCCGCATTCACGGAGCAACCCTCTGTCACCGTATTCGTATGGGGCGTGGGGTGGTCATTGAAGAAGGAGCGATACTCGGTGACGACGTCACCGTTGGCGACGAAGCCTTCATCAAAAAGAACGTCAAGATCTGGCCCAACAAGGTTATCGAAGGGGGCTCCATCGTCACCACCAACATGATCTGGGGTGAAAAGTGGCGCAAAACTCTCTTCGAGGGAGCCCTGGTAAGGGGCCTGACCAACCTCGAGCTGACTCCGGAATTCTGCGCCAAACTCGGTGCCGCCTACGGCTCCACTCTGCCTCGGGGCTCCTATGTACTGGTTGGCCGGGACGTAATCCGTTCATCGCGCATGCTTAAGCGATCCTTCGTCGGCGGCCTGCTGTCGGCGGGCATCAACGTACGGGGCATAAAACGTATCCCCCTGCCCGTATTACGTTACAAGCTCTGCACCTTTGGCGAAGTCGGCGGCGTACACTTTCGCCAGGGACGGGAGGACTTGGCAGCGACGGAGATCATCTTTCATGATGCCGACGGCATGGAGATCTCCTCGGGCATGGCCAAGGGTATCGAGCGGATCTTTTTTAAAGAAAATTTCCGCCGCGTACACTTCAGCGAGCCGGGTACCATCAAAGAAATGCCACAAATTTTCGACTACTATTGCGAGGGTTTTCTGCGCGCCCTCGACAGCGAGCTGCTCTGCCGCACGGCACCCAAGGTGGTGCTTGATCTCAATCATTCTCCTGCCGGAGAGTTGCTTCCCCA
>CAZKQY010000421.1:0-2829 GCA_964555005.1 uncultured Syntrophotalea sp.
CTGACCACGACATTTACCGCCAGCCAGGGACTTCTGCTGATGATCCCCAGCATGTTCAAGATCGCCGGCGAACTAACTCCGACGGTGTTTCATGTCTCAGCACGGTCCATTGCCGCCCAGGCGTTGTCCATTTTCGGCGATCATTCGGACGTCATGACCTGCCGCTCCACCGGCTTTGCCATGCTTGCCTCCAACAACCCCCAAGAGGTCATGGACTTCGCCCTCATCGCTCAAGCCGCCACCCTGCGTTCGCGCATCCCTTTTCTGCATTTTTTTGACGGTTTCCGCACCTCCCACGAAATCCAGAAAATCGAGGAACTCTCCTTTGACGACATGCACGCCATGCTCGATGAAGACTTAATCAACGAGCATCGTGCCCGTGCCCTGTCACCGGATCTTCCCGTACTGCGCGGCACCTCGCAAAATCCGGATGTCTATTTCCAGGGCAGGGAAAGCGTCAATTGTTTCTACCTGGCCACCCCGAGCATCGTACAGCAGAAGATGGATAAATTTGCCGGGCTTACCGGACGGAAATATCAATTGGTTGACTATGTCGGGGATCCGGATGCCGACAAGGTCATCATTCTAATGGGCTCCGGCGCCGACACGGTTCAGGAAACCATGGAGGCCATTAAGGACGCTATCCGCAAAACCTACGGCAAGGCGGGCGAAAAGGTCGTGAACATGAACTGCCGCGCCGCCGATGCCGCCCTCGGTAATATCGCCGAAGTCAGCATTCCGGCGCAGGCCAACAGCTCCCTGACCAAACCGCCTTTGGTGGCTCCCGGAGCGCCGGCATTTGTACAGGATGTGGTCGCCACGATCATCGCCGGTCAGGGCGACAGTCTGCCCGTTCCCAGCATGCCGGCGGACGGCACCTTCCCCACCGCCACCTCGCGTTACGAAAAGCGTAACATCGCTCTGGAAATCCCGGTCTGGGATGAACATCTCTGTGTTCAATGCGGACTATGTTCCTTTGTCTGCCCCCATGCCACCATCCGCATGAAGATCTACGACCCGGCCGATCTGGCCAAGGCCCCCACGGCCTTCCGCACGGCCGATGCCTGCGGCGGGGAGTTCGGCGGCATGAAATACACTGTCCAGGTCGCGCCCGAAGATTGCGTCGGCTGCGGTATCTGTGTTGAAGTTTGCCCGGCAAAAGACCGGCAGGACCCTTCGCGCAAAGCCCTCGCCATGCAATTCAAGGTTCCCCTGCGGGAACAGGAAGTAACCAACTGGAGTTTTTTTCTGGCCCTGCCCGAAACAGATCCGGCCCGGGTTAAAAGGGACACCCTTAAGGGAAGCCAGTTGTTGAGACCGCTGTTCGAATTCTCCGGTGCCTGCTCCGGCTGTGGTGAAACTCCCTACCTCAAGCTCATGTCTCAACTGTTCGGCGATCGTGCTCTGATCGCTAATGCCACCGGCTGCACGTCCATATTCGGCGGCAACTTGCCGACGACCCCCTGGGCTACCCGCGACGATGGAAGGGGACCGACCTGGTCCAACTCGTTGTTCGAGGACACGGCGGAATTCGGTTTCGGCATGCGCCTGGCCGTCGACACATTTTCCGAAGCAGCCCGCGAACTGTTGACTCATCTCATCGACAGTGAATACTCCGCCTGCAACGGAGAAAAAGAACTCTTACGGGCCATCCTGAATGCGGACCAGTCGAGCCAGGCGGCCGTCGAGGAACAACGGACCCGCGTGGCACAGCTCAAGAAATGGCTCACCGCTTGCGACGACCCGACCTCCAAGCGTCTCGCAAACCTGGCCGATTATCTGGTGAAAAAATCGGTCTGGTGCGTCGGCGGCGACGGATGGGCCTACGACATCGGTTACGGCGGCCTTGATCACGTCATTGCCACGAACAAAAATATCAATCTGTTGGTGCTCGACACCGAAGTCTATTCCAACACCGGCGGTCAGGCTTCCAAATCGACCCCCCTCGGGGCCGTGGCCCAGTTCGCCGCGGGCGGCAAAAATATGCCCAAAAAGGATCTCGGCCTAATGGCCATGTCCTACGGCACCGCCTATGTTGCGTGCGTCTCCCTGGCCAATCCGGCCCAGGCGATCAAAACCTTCATAGAAGCGGAAGCGTTTGACGGCCCCTCGCTGATCATCGCCTACTCTCACTGTGTGGCCCACGGCATCGATATGACCAAAGGGATCGAAACCCAGAAAAAAGCCGTCGCCTGCGGCCACTGGCCCCTCTACCGATACAATCCGGAACGCGAGGCCCAGGGACACAACCCGCTGCAACTCGACAGCAAGGCACCGAGCATATCCTTTGAGGAATTCGCCGCGACCCAGAACCGCTTCCGGGCTCTGAAAAAAGTCAACCCGGATGCAGCCAAGGGACTCATAGAGCGGGCCAACGCTTGGACAATGCGTCGCTTCAGCCTTTACGAAAAACTGGCGAACTGACCATATTTAACTTGCCACCTCCCGGCCGGCCATGCCGCCCATCTTCCAGGGGCTGTATGGCCGCCAGCAGCTATCGGTGCAAGATACAGACGGTTGGGCGTCAATAATCCATTACGACCCTTATGTATCAAAGGAGTATCCATGAACCCCAAAGTACTGATTGTCATGGGCAGCGATTCGGACTGCCCGGTATTTGAAGAAACCACCAAAATTCTCAAACAATTCAATATCCCTTATGAAATGCGCATTGCCTCGGCCCACCGTTCGCCGGGCAAAACCGCCAACCTGGTGGAAGGCGCTGCCGAGCGGGGCATTCAGGTCATCATTGCCGCTGCCGGTCTTGCCGCCCACCTGCCGGGCATCGTCGCGGCGGGGACCATCCTGCCAGTCATCGGCATTCCCATG